>NZ_ALKF01000192.1:0-137807 GCF_000283315.1 Paenibacillus sp. OSY-SE
AAAGCATTACGTCGCAAACGCATGGTCCTGAGCAAAATGTAGTGCCAAACAGCTTCCAACCGACAGGCCAGATGCAAAGCATCACGTCGCAAACGCACGGCGCGCAGCAAAACGTAGTGCCAAACAGCTTCCAGCCAGCGGGTCAAGTGCAAAGCATCACGGGACAAACGTATACTTCGTAATAGATGTGAGCGGTTCGTATCGTACGGGCCGCTTTTTACATTGGCGTCAAAGTGCCTTGGGTCACTCTCCCCACGCTTCAGTAACTCCATTTTCGCAGCTTCACTAAGCAACAACTTTCACCTGATGAAAGGGGAGATCGAAGCTAGAGACACAAAAGCAGACAAACTGTTTTGCGATAGATGCCTCATGTCGTCTTGGTAGGCCGTCGCGCTGTTTACTAGGTATTTTCTTATTTTGAAAATAATTTATATTTATGTACTTGACAAAAGTAAGTGGGAATATGTTATTATACTTACATAAAGTAAGCATGTGTTATTAAATAAGCAAGTGGTCTGAGTCAACGTCAACTATCTTGCCATGTTTTCTTCATCAAAAATCAAATTTATTTACGAGGTGGAATCATAATGAAAAAAGTTCTTGTCGTCAACTCCAATCCAAAACCAAATGAAATGTCCTTCGGCTTGCGTCTGGGCGAGCACTATCTTACATCGCTGAAAGCGGCAACCGATGTTCAAATTGAACGCGTCAATCTGTATGAAGAGAACATTCCTCTTATCGATGGCAGCGTATTGGACGGATGGGGCAAAGCGGCAGCAGGCGAGACATTGTCCGAGCAGCAGCTTCAAACAATGGGCCGCATGAACGAAATCTTGGAACAATTCATCGCGGCAGACGTTGTCGTATTCATTACGCCAATGTGGAACTTGAGCTACCCGCCGCTTCTTAAAGCATACATCGACAACGTAATTATCGCGGGTCGTTCGTTCAAATATACAGCAGAAGGCCCTCAAGGCTTGCTGAATGGCAAAAAAGTCGTTCACATCGAAGCACGCGGCGGTTTCTACTCGGAAGGTCCTGCACAGGCTATGCGTTTTACAGATTCCTATCTGAGCGCCGTGATGGCATTTGTCGGCATTACCGAATACGAGAACGTTGTAGTTGAAGGGATGAACGCAGTTCCGGATCGTGCGGAAGCATTGCTTGAGGAAGCGAAGCAACGCGCAGAAGCTAGTGTTAAACGCATGTTTGCGTCGGTATAAGACGGAGCATAGTATAGATTCATTCAGAAATACCGGTCCGCTTGGGCCGGTATTTTTTTGTGCTGCCGTCACCAAATAGGCTATCGCACATATGATGGTATCGTGTGAAGGGAGGGAAGCGAACGGCATGGCGGTCATTAAGACGAATTCCGGAGACGTGAGTCTGCTCGCGCGTTTGATGCGGGCCGAAGCCGAAGGTGAAGGCGAGCTTGGCATGCTCATGGTCGGCAACGTGGGCGTAAACCGGGTGTTGGTGAATTGCCTGGACTTTACGGATATCCGCTCGATGAATGATATGGTGTTCCAAAGTCCGGGCGGATTTGAAGCAGTGCAAAAAAGTTATTTTTATCAAAGGGCGCGCGACAGGGACGTTCGGCTGGCCAGGCGGGTCATCAATGGTGAGCGTACGTGGCCGGCAACCTATGCATTGTGGTTTTTCCGTCCGGCAGGCGAGTGCCCGAGCACATGGTACAATCAAGAAAACTCCGGCCGCTTCAAAGCTCATTGTTTCTTTTCGCCGTCAGGGGATGCATGCCCAGACGTGTACAGGTAACAACAAAGTGGTTCACACTCAAATAATCAGTCCGACAAGAGACTGTAAAGGAGAGAGCGTAAAATGTCTTATATGACGTATTGTTATCCTAACCAGCCGGTATATTCGGCGGCGCCGATGAGCATGCAGTCGAGAGGCGGCGCTTGCTATGGAGCATCCAATGTCAATATGAAAATGATGCCGTATACGATGCAGCAAGTTCCTCAGACGATGCAGTCAATTCCTCAAACGATGCAGGCAATTCCACAGACGATGCAAGCAATTCCTCAGACGATGCAGCCTGTATCCACTCCGCCTCCAGTAGCGAGCGGCAATGTGATGACTCCTTCAGGGATGGTCCTCCCTGGCGCCCTTGGCGAGCAGTCTTATATCGAAAATATTTTGCGCCTGAATCTGGGCAAAGTCGGAACGTTCTACATGACGTACGAGAACAACTCGGAATGGAATGCGAAAGTGTTCCGCGGCGTACTGGAAGCCGCCGGTCGCGACCACATCATTATAAGCGACCCAATGACTGGGCAGCGCATTATGCTGTTGATGGTGAACTTCGATTACGCGACATTTGACGAGCCTCTGAACTATCAATATCCGTTTGCCCCAACCCCTCGGACGGAGGATTAGCATCATTCCATAGTCGTCAGCTAGCAAGCCGCAGCCTCGCCGGAGGAAAGCGGCTTCTCTTCTTTCTTATAAAAATCTTTAAAACTGTTTAAAGCTTTGTTAAAGAAGGGCGATTATAATACGGGTAACAGGGGGAATTCGGATCGAGGGAGGCGAAGGAATGCTGCATTCGGAGGGCAAGCTGATCATTCTTACGGCTCGATATGGAGAAGGACACTGGCAGGCGGCACAGGCATTAAAGCAGCAGTTGGAACGGCGCGGTGCGGAAGTGTTGATTATAGACTTAATTCGACCTTGATCTGATTCATGTGAGCGGCATTCCAGTTCGGGGCGGATTACGGAATTGGCGCGTCTGGTCGATACTGGGGCGCTAGACCATGCCGAGCAAGGGAAGGTGCTGCAGAAGGCAGCGCTTCGTCAGTTCTACGGCTTGGATGCTTCGAAGCGAACGACCTTAATGATGTCAGGTGGATATGGGACACAAGCCATATCCGAACAGCTTATCGAGCGGTTGACTGCCATTCCCGAGCATCAATGCGCCGTCATTTGCGGACGCAATGCGCGTTGGGAAGCTTTGCTGAAGGAAAAGTATGACGGTCGCCCTGACATTCATATTTATGGATATGTGGAGCGTGTTCATGAGCTGATGGCATGATCCGATGCGGTCATTACAAAGGCCGGCGGGCTCACGTTGACCGAAGCGCTCGCACTGCGCGTGCCGCTCTTCCTTGTCCGTCCGCAACCAGGCCAAGAGCGGGAGAATGCGCGTTACTTCGCGATGCAGGGCGCTGCTATAGTTGCCCGGCATGAGCTGGAGTTAGCCGAACAGCTAATGGAAGCCTATGCTCGTCCGGAACGCTTGTCAGCCATGCAAGCACGAATGGAGCACATAGCTCGGCCGCATGCTGCGGGAGCGCATTGCGGATGATGTCATGCAGAGAATGGCGACAGAATGTGTGCTGACATTGCCGCGATGTGAATGGAATTTGCGTCATACTGCTGTTTAATACTATACTGAAATAGAGCGGCGCGGGGGTCCGCGGCGGTCAGTGTAAGGAGTTTTTCATGATATGAAGGAGGGGTTCACAATGCTCATAACTTTGAATAATGGTGTAAGCATGCCGCAGCTCGGACTCGGTGTATGGCGGGTCGAAGAAGGACAGCAAGTCAAAGATGCGGTGAAGACGGCACTGGACACCGGTTATCGTCTTATTGATACGGCGGCAATTTATAAGAACGAAGCGGGCGTAGGTGAAGCCATCCGTGAATCGGGCGTAAAGCGCGAGGACATTTTTTTGACGACGAAAGTTTGGAATTCCGATCAAGGCTATGACGCCACATTGAAAGCTTTTGATGAAAGCTTACATAAATTAGGGACGGACTACATTGATTTGTATTTGATTCATTGGCCGCTTCCTTCGCAGGACTTGTATGTGGATACGTATAAGGCGCTCGAAAAATTGGTTCAAGACGGACGAGTTCGCGCCATTGGCGTATCGAACTTCCATATCAATCACTTGGAGCGAATCTTACAGGAGTGCACCGTGAAGCCGACCGTCAATCAGGTCGAATGTCACCCGCGCCTTGCGCAGAACAAGCTGCGTGAGTTCTGCCAGCAGAACGACATTTATTTGGAAGCTTGGAGCCCGTTAATGCAGGGCGGAGACATTTTGACTCATGAGACGATTGCTTCGATCGCGGCAAATCATGGCAAGACTCCGGCTCAAGTCATTATTCGTTGGCATTTGCAAAAAGGAAATATCGTCATTCCGAAATCGATTACGGCATCCCGCATTAAAGAGAATTTTGACGTGTTCGACTTCGAATTGAGTGAGGACGAATTGGCGGGCATTAACGCGATGAACGAGGACAAGCGTGTCGGTCCGGATCCGGACGAATTCGCAGTTACGTAATAACATAGTTTTGCTTGATTATAGCGTGAGGGGAACGGCAAGGCATTTGCAGCGTGCAATGCTTGTGCCTTTCCCCTTTTTCATATTGCGTACATTTAGCGGCAATTTTATTAGAGTTTGAACACGCACTATTAATCGTAATAATAACATATTCGCTTGGTTTTGTAAGCCCTTTCATTTTGGGATAGAGAAAAGCACGGCTTGCCCCGTAAATAGGGAAAACCGTGCTTATTTGTCGGTATTCTTATTCCAACTGGCGAGCGCGGCGAACGGATTGATCGGTTCATCTTCCTGTGCATCGCGATAGACGACTTCACTTTCATAGTTCGGATGCTCCTTCACCTCGTTACGCTTCAGTTGGATGTGCTCCTTCATGCGGATATAGATGAGTGCCGTATTGTAGGCATCGTCCAATGCGCGGTGGTGTTTGCCGACAAAAGGCACCTCAAGCGCTTCAAGCGCGGCTTTGAGGCCGACCTGCTGATTGTTCTCTCGCTTCATGGCAAGAGAGACCTGCTTCTGCAAGTTGTTATGATTGCGCAGCCAGTGCATCGGAATGCGCTTCTGGCGGCATTCTTTCAGAAATTGGGTCTTATCGTCCGGACCCCACGAACATAGCGCGTAATCGTCTGTATCGATCCACGCTACGAACTGGTCCAGCGCGTCCTGCAGATGGTCAGCTTGATTGACGTCGTCCTGCGTAATGCCTGTGAACTTCACCGTGTCTGTCGTCAACTTGGGGGAGAGCACGGGTTTGACGAAAGATTGAAAGGTATCCACGATGACCGTGCTGCCTTCCTCTTCCGCCACTTTAACCGCTCCGATTTCGATGATTTCCGCGAATTCCCCTTTTTTACGCTTCACGGTCATTTCCAAATCATAGATAATCGCTAACATGCAGCTGCTCCTATTCTATTCATTCTTTATTTCTTTTATTTTAACATACGTTGCGAGAAAGGTTGGTAGGAACTACTTGGATGCCTTGGATGCATTAGCGGAAACAAGGAGATCTTTTCTCGTGAACTCGTCGTTTCAATACAAGAAAAGTACAAATTCTTATCTCAAAAATCGTGCTAAACAAACAAAATGAGACAATATTCATTTTCTTGTATATACATTTCATGGAAACTATGGTACAGATATAATGTATGTAATATATGTAATTTCCTACATGTTACACAAATGCAAATAATGTTTGATGAAATTGTTTTGGATTGCTGGCCGGCATTCAAATATATTATTTTGACTCAGGAGGGATTAAAATTGAAAAGTAAATTCAGTAAAAAAGCTATCTCTCTAGCAGCTACAGTTACTATACTTGGATCTTTGGTGACATCAGCTGTTGCAGCATCTGGAACAGCCGGAGGAGGATGGATTGAAGGCAAAGGATATTTTAATACTCCCAATGCTGGTTTTTCTACTCTAAATGAAAAGACATATCCAGAAAAACATAAAGGCGACGCAGAATTCGACGATCGTGAATATGGTCAGGTTAAACGCGCTGTGGCAGAAACTTGGTGGAAGGGCGTCTATCATTACTCTAGAGCAAAGTTAGTATGGATTTGGGATAGGGAAGACTCAGGAAGAAAATGGGATGATGACTACACTTACGCTGCGACAGACTGGGGAAATACAAGTTGGATCGCATACACATATTGGGGTAATGAGGAATAACTAATAACTAATAACAAGGGTGAGATCCCAAGTTCAGCTTGAGGTCTCATCCTTTTATACGAGGTAATCGATGAAAATGAAATTATCAACCTATCATGGAGAAGGCACGTTGCATTTCGTCATACTTTATTCCTTAATGAGCATTATTATCGTTACGGCAAGTTATTATATCGCCAAGCAAGAAGAGTTGAATATATTGTCAAGAGGATTATATGCTGAGGACAATCTATTTTTTGTAATAGAGGATACGGAATTAACGGACATTCCTTGGAATAACCTTTCTGCAGCCCAATCGTATACGATTTTCAAAGAACTGCAAACGGGTAAAGAGACGATTAGAGCTGTATATTACAATCATGATACTTATCAACCACCTATCCGGTCAGGGAGATATTTCAACAAGCATGATTTCTATGCCGGCAAGCGTGTTGCCGTGGCTGGTACAGAAATTGAACGCGCTAACATAGTGGACAAGCAAGGCAAGCCATATTTAACCTACCAAGGAGAACAATTCGAAATTATCGGAAAGATGGGGGCCTCGTATCCGTCCTTTATAGATCATATGATATTGCTGAATTTAGATGCGGCAGATCAGCAACATCATAACGATTCCTCGATATATGCAATCAACGCACAAGCTGGAAATTCATTGATAAATAATGGTTTGCTATCCATTGGGGATGCGGAAATGAAAGTGCGTATGTTCAAACGGGGTGACAGCGGATCGCAAAGATTTTTGGGGACAGACATGTATAGCAACATGATTATCCTTGCCATAACTGTGCTCTTAATAGGTTCAAGTATTTTATTTGCTTTTCATTGGATGAAAAGAAAGCAGCAGGAACTTCACGTGCTTTGGATTGCCGGCATTCGGCACAGACACCCTTTTAGACGGTATACATTGCGATTTTTGGCTATGACCGCATTGTGTTATGGGATTATCGGCGGGATTGGTTTCTTGATCATGATGAATCGTTACTCATTATCTGAAGTGATTAAGTCATTTGCAACCTATCTGATAATGGGCGGCGTGGTTATGTTCATAACGTCATTCTTATCTATACTTTTAGCTGGAAAACAGATGTATGGGCAATTGGCCATAGAAAGGAATGGTCACTAAATGAACATGATTTTTACGGAAGTAAGCGAAAGTATACGGAGAAGCAGGACGGCTTCTTACTTTATCTTTTTTCAAATCATCATGTTATTTTTTCTGGTTACCATCCTGTTTCTTAACTACGCTTCTCTTGATCGAAAGACAGATCAAGCCCAAACGCTGAGCTCGCTGAACAGGTATCAATTGTCCGACACGCTGTACAATGACGGTGAATTGAGAAAGCTCATGAGTCAACCGAGCTTTTTAACCATATTAAAAAGATTATATATTAATTTAGAAGAAAATCTGGATGAAAAATACATTTATGCATTTACTCAACCCGCTAAATTATTAAACTATGATAATGCGAACAAAGAAATTTTTAGGTCTTATTATGAAGAAGGTAAGAGGATAAAGCCTTCAATGATTGATAATATAGGACCTTATTATTCCATAAAGGCTATACAAATGAACAAACAAGCTATCGATCATTTTCAGATCACAGTTATGGATGGCCAACCATTCGATATCGAAGACTTTAAAAATGTTAATAGCAAGAATATTCCTGTGCTGCTAGGTTATGAATATAAAAATATATATCAGGTTGGTGATGTGATAAAGGGTAAATACCTTTTTGAGGACATCAATTTTCATATAAAAGGATTTGTTAAAGAGAATTCATTGGTTACGACCGCCAGACGTTCTGAGCTTTATTTAGATAGATATATCATTATGCCTGCGCAACATTTTATATATTCTCCCGTGGATGATGCATCGTTCAAATTCCAACAAAAACATTATTTGCAATTGATTAATGGCGAAATACATAGCTCGAACAATGGGTATGTCGTAAGGAACAAATTTGAAGCCATTAAAAAAGAGTCTGGTTTTTTTGACACGCAGCTGCTCGGAGCCAATAATCCGTCGTATAATTTTGTGTTCGCTTCGATTAATGAACATATAGGCTTGTTAACCTTAATCGCGATATCGGTCTTCATCGTTTGCGTGATAAGTATATTCATCCTCATGTTAGACAAAGTGGATAAAAACTTCAAGAATTTCTCGGTTCATTTCATTTCTGGAGCGAATTTAAAACATATTTTCACTTACTTTTTAGCCGAGATCATCGTTATGGTCTGTCTGCCGGGCGTTGTCGCGATCTTGTTTTACAAATTTTTAGTTGATGTTAGTTTTGTATGGTATCTCATTCTCATGACAGGATGTATGGCAACCATTATATTATTAACGATAATACCAGTCTATAACAAGATTAGAAGGCTTGAGATAAGCATGTTTCTTAAAAGGGCGGGATAAGACAATGATAAAAATGGTTGATCTGCACAAATCGTATCGAGTCGGAACAGAAGAAGTAAAAGTGTTAAAAGGGATTGATTTAGAAATTAAACAAGGATCCATGGTTGCCATTATGGGAAGAAGCGGATCGGGTAAATCTACTCTATTAAATATCATTTCTGGATTGGAAAAAGGGAATGGGCGATATACTTTTAAGGATCAAAATTTAAGTGATAAATCACTAAATGAATTAGCTGACTTCAGAAGAAAGCATATCGGATTTGTATTGCAAAACTGCGCGATGTGCGATAGCAAAAATGTTTTCGATAATGTAGCGTTACCTTTGCGATATGGTAAGTACAATGAGATAGAGATACAGAACAGAGTCGAACAAGCGCTTGAAGCCATGGAGTTAAGCGGAACTCTTCATAAGACGGTCGACATGTTGTCTGGAGGGGAATTGCAACGAGTGGCGATAGCCAGAGCGTTGATTCATAATCCGGAGGTCATATTGGCCGATGAGCCGACAGGCTCACTGGATGAACAGACGGAGCAAACGATATTGTCTATATTTAAGCAGCTTCATCGAGAAGGGAAAACCATTATTATCGTGACGCACGATCGGCAAGTGGCTGATGCTTGCGAAGAAACATTTTGTATAAGAGACGGAAAGATTCGATCCGATTGAGTCTCTATTCCTTCAGCCTTGTTCTACAGTCAGTAAAATACATTGACATTGACCGCGGCCCTTTATACAATAAACGTTGCAGAACCGTTCGGACTCTTACCAAACTCAATTCGCGTTCAGAGTGGATTGAGCGGCGGAATTTTGCAAAGGCGCCCAGTGCGGCAGCCTTTGGTTTCGTTCGCCCCCTGTCTCGTAGACAGGGGGTTTTTGGCGTGTTTACAAGCATGCTCAGCTAGAGAAACAGGAAGGGAGAGTTATCCATCATGAACCTTTTTCGCTATGCACTGCTCGTATTCATCGGAGCGTGCAGCTATGGAACGTTATCTACGATTATGAAGCTCGCGCTCGAGGAAGGCTTCACGGTACCGCAAATAATTGGCGGGCAATATTTCTTCGGATGGTCGCTGCTCGTCATCGCGACTGTGTTATTCTCCCGCCATAAGGTAAGCATGCGGCATATTTTGGTGTTGCTCGCCTGTGGATTAACTCTTAGCTGTACGTCGATTACGTACGGCATCACGGTTGGAGAATTGCCGGCTTCCATCGCGGTCGTCTTCTTATTCCAATTTACGTGGATCGGCGTATTGCTCGAAGCGCTGGTAACCCGCACGTTTCCGGAACGGACGAAGCTTGTGTCCGTCTTGCTCCTTCTCATCGGCACTGTCTTTGCAGGCGGCCTGGCCGATCACGGCTTGTCCGGCATGACCTGGAAGGGGGCGGTGTTCGGCATGATTTCGGCGATCTCGTTTGCCCTTTATATTTTTGTCAGCGGCCGGGTAGCAACGGAAGTTCCGGTGTTGAACAAAAGCTTGACAATGACAACCGGAGCCATGGTGGTCGTCTTCATGATGTTTCCTCCCACCTTTATCGTGGATGGAACGCTTGGTGCGGGATTGTGGAAATACGGGATTACGATGGGGCTGCTCGGCATTATTATTCCGGTCGTCTTCTTCGGCATCGGAGTGCCGAAGGTTGGATCTGGCATCGGTACGATTTTGGGCGCCGCTGAGCTTCCGGCCGCAGTGGTCATGTCCGTTGCCGTTCTCAACGAACAGGTGACTTGGCTGCAATGGTTCGGTATTATCATCATATTTGCGGGAATTTGTTTGCCGCAGTTGTCTCTTGTGCAGCGAGCGCGCATAAAACAATCAAAGGCAAGTTAGACAAAAATTATAGTTGTTACGACCGGGAGCGGCAGCTCTCGGTTTTTTATTTCGGATAAAAGGATGACGATAGAGGGGGATTGATCCATAATAGAAAAATATGAACAATGGTTCAACTTTTATTTAAAATTTGAAGTATTATCATAGTTAAGTATTATCAAAGCAGAAAAGAGGGAATGCGTCTTGTCAGTCAACCGTTATATGCACATTGTGCGCAGCGGGGCACACGTGCCGATGGGAAGAGCTTATCGCTTTTTTATCATTGTAGTGTTGCATGCGGATTTGATGAACTTGGATGTAGATGGAGATAGTGCGGATGCCTTAAGTAAAAGCGCACGCAATTTATCGTTTATTCCAATGGACGGAATTGAGGTGTGTGCGATATATGGATATGAGAATACCGAACAGAACGATCGCAGGATGATCGTGCTGGGTCCATCGGAGCCGGACGATATGAAGCTGGTCGTTATCGAATGTGAAAGCTGTGGGAGTTGGGACACTATCGGTGTGCAGACGATTGCTCAATGCGAATTGACGTTGGAAGGCGACGAGCAACGAGAGGGGGGACAGGCTGTCATCGAGGTTCAACAGATTCAAATGGACGTGACGGAGAGTGATTCCCCTCTATGTGCTGCAGAGCATCAGGTGGACAGGCAGCTCAAATGGATTAGGGAACTTCCGCTTCTTTCGCCTTCTTTGCATGCCCGTCGCATTACGGGGGAGAAGGAAGATCCATATTGGTTGTTTCAGCGCAAGCTTGACGAGCTTATCGTCGTCGCCATTCAAGCGCCGCAGGATGAACTTCGTCAGATGCTTCTGTACATACACGAGAAGCTGGTTCAATATGCTGATCGGTTGAAGTTGCGTAATTAGTATGATTTTGTCGATTTTGAAAGCAGGGACTGGGCGAAAAATGTTGAAGTTGTAACCACTTGACAAACCTGACGAAGGGTGATAGACGTTATGCAGCGTGTATATTACCGAAGACAAGTTGTAGCAGCCCGATTTTTTGCGTCCTTGCTATGTGCAGCAGGAATCGTCGTCTTGACTTACGCGGCCTTCACCGTGACCATGCCGGCTTCCGTTCGCTTCGGCGCTCTGGCCGCAGCCATGATTGGATACAGTTATTTTGGCAGCAATATGGTATGCTCATTCATCGCGCTACTCAAACCGGACAATGCATTGTTTTACTATGACGAGACCTCGTTATGGAATGAACGAGATTGGAAAATCGGTTGGGAAGATGTAAGTGACATTACGATAGAAGGCGCACGCGTAGGCATTTTATTTCGGCCTATTTTCCCCACATTCAACTTTCAACTGACGGATGGTTCGCAGTTGAAAATTAATACGTATAACGCAATGACTGAGCTTGAAATGAAGGAATGGAAGGTAAAATTAAAACGGCAGCAGAAAGCGTATCATTCCGGCGTTCTGCCTGTGGATGAGTTGGCGTAGGCACATAAGCTTCGCATGAACGGGAGTCACGATAGTGGCTCCTTTGTTGTATGGAAATAGGAAAATAGCACTGGTATTACCTAGTAAATTGTTACCGTAAAAAGAAAGATTCGCCCTAGTAATAGGCTCAAATTTGTAGTATCTTTTTCTATTGTGACAGAAGACCCATATCACGAAAAGATGAAGCAAATCAGCGAGGAGTTGCAGCAACAATGAAAACATGGGTGAGCAAATTATTGGTGATGCTGATGGTGGTGAGCATAAGCGTCTCAAATGCGAATGTAGCGTTTGGCGATGCCTCAGCTCCGACAGCAGCATCGAAAAAGACATTTTTGACCGATATTTCCGGTCATTGGGCGGAGAAAACGATTGAGAAATTTGCTGCTGAAGGAATGGTTCAGGGGTATGAGAATGGATCTTTCCAGCCAAACGGCACAATGAAGCGGGCTGAACTGATCACGGTTATCAATCAGTTGTTCGGATTCCAAGAGACCGGAGCCGTATCAGCGGCCGATGTCACGCCTGACGATTGGTTCTATACAGAGGTTGCAAAGGCACAGAAAGCGGGATACATAACAGGTTATACGAATGGAAGGTTCAAGCCGGAACAGGCGATAACCCGTCAGGAGACGGCAGTGTTGATTGCCCATATGCTTGATCTGGAGGTTACCGGTTCCAGCAATGCGTTTACCGATACGGTGAACAGTCCTGAATGGAGCAAAGGTGCAATCGGAGCAGTGACCGAGGCTGGAGTTATGCAAGGCTATAACGAGAATATCTTCAAACCTACAGCACAAGTAACGCGTGCCGAAGCGGTTGTCATTCTGGATAGAGCTTATCAAGCCAAAAATGTCGCTTATGACAAAGCGGGCGTATATGGACCGGAAACCGACGTAGAGAAAATCAATCAAAACGTCGTAATCAACGTTCCTAGCGTTACGCTGCAAAACATGGACATTCAAGGGAACCTTCTCATTGGCCGCGGGGTCGGTGAAGGCGACGTCACGCTGAAAAATGTCAAGGTTCATGGCACGACAACCGTGCAGGGCGGAGGCGAAAACAGCATCCACTTCGAAGACTCCATCATGGTGACGGTAGTCGTAGATAAAGTGGATGGAAAAGTGCGGATTGTCGTGAACGGCTCCACACAAATCGCCGATGTGACGGTGCAATCGAATGCGAAAATCGAAGCGCAATCCAGTGCGGAAATCAATAAGGTGACCTTATCTGAGGCACTGCCGCAGGCTTCTAATGTACAGTTAGTCGGTTCGTTCGAGACGGTCAATGTCATTGCCAAAAGCATTGTCGTTGATATCCCTAAAGGCTCGATTAAAGATTTGAACGTTGATTCGGCGGCTGCTGGAACGAAGCTGGATCTTGGCCGCGAAGCGTCCATCGTCACTTTGATTATGAATGCGGCGATTAACGTAGCGGGTCAAGGCACGGTTCAGAGCGCAACGGTCAATGCCGAAGGAATTTCGATGGAGAAGCCTGCGAGCAACATGAAGGTCGGCAGCGATGTTGCGAAAGAAGTGAAATTAAAAATCGGCGGTAAAGACGTTGCGGCGAATGATGCCAAACAACCGGCTTCGACGCCATCTGCCAGCGGCTCCTTGTCGAATGACAGCAGCAATTCGGACAGTGGATCGACAGGCAGCGGATCGACAGGCAGTGGCAATAACAGCGGGGAACAGCCTGGTGGCGGCATCGATATTCATCCATTGCCGACAGGTGATGTTCCGGTACTGTCGTCCGTAACCAAAAAAGCGACAGTAACCGAAAGTGTATATGCCGTCAGCGATATGGACGGTTGGGTATATATTGTAGAGAGCGGCACGACACGCAGCCAGATCGGCTTGGAAGAAGCGGTCCGGGGCGGCATAGGAAAGAAAGAAGCAGTCAAGGCCAACCAAGGCGTTTATATTGATACGACCGGATTGAGCAAAACAAAGGTTACATTCTTGGTCATCGCTCTCAGTGCAGAAGGACAGGTCTCGTACCCAGAATTTATTAAATTGTATGCAGGCAAGGACGATGCGTTGGAATACAGCGGCACTAGCCAATCGGGAAGAACGAACAGCAGCATTATTTTCAACTTCAATAAAGAAATTCAAAATCATTTGCCCGATTTGGAGGCGCTGAAAGCGGCCATTACTTTTTCGGTCAATCATGAACCGTTCCAGCCTTTGCATGCGGAAGATGAAATTCGCCTGTATGCGAATAGTCTGGAGGTTGTGTTCGCAGTGCCTTATTCGGGTGAAGCCAACAAGCTTCATCTTAATGCAAGCGTCATCCAAGATACGTACGGCAATGTGTACGATCGAGAGGTTACAACCTCTGACATCAAGGCAGGCTTGAATGTTCAATTAGTGTCTGACAAGCGGGTCTTTGCCGTTGGGGACGAAATTGCGGTACGCGTGAATCAGCGGACAACGGTCTATCTCGTGCCGAGCGCCGTCCGCTTTAATACCTTATTCGATGTGGAGAATGAAGTGGTGGCCAAACGCGGAACGAAAGTAACCGTTGCGGAACAAGAGCCGGATCAGGATGTTATGATACCTACAGCGGATTTGACTCCAGGTTCGTATAGCGTTCTAGTCTGGCCAGGCAACTCTGTTCACATAACGCTTCAATAGTTTTGCCAATATCGGAGAACCGCCGGTCGACACCATCGTTCGACCGGCGGTTTATTTGTTTCGTGTGCAGTAGACTTTCGCTTACCCTACAAATTTGCGCGATACCTTTTTACCGTCATAGGTGAACATGACCGTCTTCTCTTCGACTTTCGTTTCCAGATGCACCGGCTTGCCCCACAGCGTATACACGTATGGCAGCGTGCGCTCCAAATATTTCAGATCGAGCTCCACGCCTTCGTATTGATGATTCAAATACAGCTCACCGTTGCGCTGATAATCCCCGTCCTGCACGACTAGATACGGAAATCCGCCGTTGACGCGCGAGTAGACCAGCTGATCGCGGATGTTCTCCCACGATTTATCGGTAATTTTCCATTCGGGCCCTTTCTTCTCGAAGATGTACAGATCAAGCTCATCCGTCAACTCCTTCGTCAAATAGTTGCGAATAAAGGAAAGATCGGAGTCGAGCTCGCGCACTTCGAACATTTTGGCGCGTCCCTGTCCCGGCTGGCGGCCGTAGCGCTCCCGTTCCTCGCGGGATGGCTGATCCCATCTTTTCTCAATGTCCTCGAACATCTTCACGCCTAGATAGTAAGGGTTCAGACTATGGCGGGACGGCTGCACGACAGAGCTGTTCAGCTTCGCGTACTCGAATGTCTCATCGGTCGTCAAATCCAGTTCGCGCACGATGCGCTGGTGCCAGTAAGAAGCCCAGCCTTCGTTCATGATTTTCGTCTCCAGCTGTGGCCAGAAGTAGAGCATCTCATCCCGCAGCATCGACATGATGTCCCTCTGCCAATCTTCCAGCACCGGGGAGAATTCCTGAATGAACCAGACGATATCTTTCTCCGGTTCCGGCGGGAAGCGGCGGTCAGGCAACTCTTGCAGCGCAGCCATGCCCGATTTGAGGGCTATCTTCATCTCATCGAGCGCCCATAGATCGTCGTAGTCCCCCTGTGCTTTGGTGGGCTGTCCCTCTTGCTCCCGCTGCTCCCGCATTTTAAGCTCCATATAGCGTTGTTTATCCAGCTTCTGTGGCCGCACAACTTGCGGATCGATATGTTCTTGGATGCCTAGCACTGCATCGATAAAGCTCTCGACCGCGTGAGTGCCATACTCCATTTCGTACTCCGTGACCCGTTCGGCGGTCGCGGACATACTCTCGACCATATTTCGGTTCGAAGTGGAGAAGCGGGCATTGTTCTTGAAGAAATCGCAGTGCGCAAGCACGTGCGCTACGATGAGCTTATTCTGGATGAGCGAGTTCCCCTCGAGCAGAAACGCATAGCAAGGATTGGAATTAATGACGAGCTCATATATTTTGCTGAGACCGAAGTCGTATTGCATCTTCATGCGATGAAATGTTTTGCCGAAGCTCCAATGGCTGAAGCGGGTCGGCATGCCATATGCGCCGAACGTATAAATAATGTCGGCGGGACAAATTTCGTAGCGCATTGGATAGAAGTCCAGCCCGAATCCTTCTGCGATTTCCGTAATTTCGGCAATAGCGTATTCAAGATCGCGGTTGTCATCGGACGTCATGACGCACCCCTCCCGGCTGCTTTTTGAAAAAATGCTTGAGCGCTTTGTACACCTCAGTCTTCTCTTTGATGACATAGTACATAAAATGGGGGAGATTGATGTTGCGGTAAGCGGACATAAGCGTGCTGCTGCGGTTGTACTGATTAACCTCGCCATAGCCGAACATATTGGAGCGCTTGAGCAGCTGGGAAATGAGCTTGACGCAGCGTTCGTTGTCGCTCGTTAAATTGTCGCCATCGGAGAAATGGAATGGATAAATATTATAGCTGGACGTCGGATAGCGATTGTCGATAATCTCAAGCGCCTTAATATAGGCGGAAGAACAGATCGTGCCGCCGCTCTCGCCGCGGGTGAAGAATTCTTCTTCCGTTACCTCCTTCGCCTCGGTGTGATGCGCGATGAATACGAGCTCGACCTTTTCGTACTGACGGCGCAGGAAGCGAGTCATCCAGAAGAAGAAGCTGCGGGCGCAATACTTTTCGAACGAGCCCATCGAACCCGAAGTATCCATCATCGCGATAATGACCGCATTGGAATGCGGCTTGACGATTTCCTCCCACGTCTTGAATCGCAGATCATCTGGATTGATGCCGTGAATGCCCGGCTGTCCCGCCAATGCATTGCGGCGCAAATTTTCCAGTATCGTCCGCTTCTTGTCGATGTTAGACATAATGCCTTTTTTACGGATATCATTGAACCGGATTTCCGTTGTTTCCAATTGGTCCTTGTCTTTCTGCTTCAGATGCGGCAGCTCTAATTCGTCGAACAGCATGTTCTCGAGTTCGGCGATGTTCACTTCCGCTTCGATGACGTCTGCACCTGGCTGATTACCGGCTTGCTGACCTTTGCCTTGCCCCTGGGAACCGTCTGTGCCGAGCACGTCTCCCACTTGGCTGTCTCCATCGCCTTGCCCAACGTGCTTCTTCTTATTGAAGTTATACACGAACCGGAACTCATCCAAGCTGCGGATGGGGACTTTAATAATCTGTTTGCCGTCTGACATAATAATATTTTCTTCCGTCACGAGGTCAGGAAGATTTTGTTTGATTGCTTCGCGGACTTTCTGCTGATGGCGCGCTTGGTCCTGGTACCCCTTGCGGTGGAGGGACCAATCCTCACGGGAAACGATAAACGTTCGTGCATCCAATGGCAGACACCTCCTGATGGATGTATTTCTCAACCTGTTGAAACAGTGTATTGGCTTATGGGAAAAGAATTGCGTGTTATACAAATATATTCAGAATGCAGGGGGTTATGTGATGGATGTGTGCAGCGGTGTTATCTGTTTACGTTATCCTGAGCATGGTATAATAGAGGATATAGCAGGAACAGATGGAGTGATTGAATATGTTCACATCGGTGGATAGTAAGAAACGTGTCCTCGATCAGAAAAGGCCCTTGCCTCCAAATACACTACACAGCATTCGTGAGCACCTCATTGTGAATTGGACCTACCACTCCAATGCCATAGAAGGCAATACCTTAACGTTGTCAGAAACGAAGGTTGCTCTAGAAGGAATTACGATTGGCGGGAAAAAGATACAGGAGCATCTAGAAGCGATTAATCATAAGGATGCCATTCTTTACGTCGAAGAGATTGTACAGAAGCAGGAGCCACTATCGGAGTGGCAGATAAAAAGCATCCACCGTTTAATATTAAAAGGGATTGATGATGAACATGCGGGAGCTTATCGTAAGGAAAATGTGCTGATCAGCGGAGCCGAGCATCTCCCGCCTGAAGCGGTACAAGTTCCTGTGCAGATGGAAGAGTTCATTAAGTGGTATGGTAATGAGGGACAGAAGCAGCATCCCGTAGTAAGAGCGGCTTTGATTCACAGTGATTTTGTGAAGATTCATCCCTTTATTGACGGTAACGGAAGAACTGCTCGGTTACTATTGAATTTTGAGTTGATGAAGAACGGATATCCGCCTATCGTGATTGAAAAAGACATGAGGGCCGAGTATTACGCATCGCTTGATGAGGCTCATACGACTGGTAATAATGATAAATTTATTTCTCTTGTTACCAGGATTCTAGATCGTACGTTTGATTTTTATTTGAAGCTAGTTATCAATTGAATGGCTTTACGTATGTTTTGAGCTAATTTGAAACACACAAGTATTACTTGTTATATTTACTTGGCCCCAGTTCAAGAGAACCCGCCGGCTGCGACAAGCCGAGTTGAGAAAATTTGTTGAGACGTGGCTCCGATTAGTGAAGCAAGCAGTCCCGTGTGGTAGAGACACGTTCTTCCTAGAATATAGGAACACGCGTCTTTTTTTATAATATCGAAACTGTACATTGGAGGGATGGTATGAAAAAACTGGGCAGAAACGATAGCTGCCACTGTGGAAGCGGGAAGAAATACAAGCATTGCTGCTTAGAGAATGACAAGCAGTCCAACGTTGTTCCGATTGTGAAATCGGAAACGGACAATCTGCAATCGGGCGGTGCGGCAACGAAGCGCAACTCCAACCCAGAACAGGATTTGTTTGTATTCATCGAGAGGTTGCCTTGGGAGAGCGAGCTCTATCGGATACTGGCCAAGGGCATAATCAAGCATTGGAGCGGACGCCTGCCCGAACAATATGTGGCATTCGGCATCATGCTCTGGCATTACTATTCAAACGACCAAGAGCCGAATTTCCGCAAGATGGGCGTGTTCTGGGCGGCGTTGGAATACGTTGTGCGCGACCTGCATGAAGACTACGTCACACAGGCGGAAGTGGCTGAGCGGTATGAGGTGTCCGTCAGCTCGCTCGCAACCCGCGTTCAACAGCTGGACGAATATGCGATGGAATTGCTGGTAGGTCAACTTCAGGTAGATGACGACGAAGACGACGATGACTTTGATGAATTACTAGACGAGGATGCCGCAGAACGGGAACGCTCCTTCGATGCGATCGTGAACGATATGCTCGGAACTTCATCTGTGACAGAACAAGCCACTCCTGATTATTATAACGAGTTGGCTGTGACCAAAGCGAAGACGCTCGAGGAAGCACGTGATTATTATCGACAAGGCATTGAGGCGGGAACAAATGATTTGGGACCGGCGTACTTCCGTAAATATAAAGGATATTTCTGGGGCTTGGACGAAACGAGACCGTTCATGCGGAGCAAATCCGGATATGCGGAGGCAAGCTATCTTCTCGGGGACATTGCGGAAGCCGAGTCGCATTTCGCCGACATGCTGGCGCTCAATCCTAACGACAACCAGGGCGTGCGATATTTGTATGTCAATTGTCTTATTCTTCTTGACAAATTCAAAGAGTTGGCGGACCTTCTCGATCAGCATGAGGATGACGAAGGAGCGCATGTAAGCTATCCCCGTTTTTTGCTGGCTTATTATACGAAGCAACCCGAGCCAGTGCTGCGCGAACGGTGGAAGGAAGCGCGGGCAAGCAATCCTTATGTGCCTGCATACATTCTCGGCCGCAAGCGGCTTGGAGAGGAATTGCCTGACTTTTACGGGTTCGGTGACGAAAATGAGGCTATAAGCTACATCTATTATGCTCTGCCTATATGGCAACGGGACAAGCCATTAATAAGCTGGGTCAAGAAACAAGCGACGGCGAAATCGAAACGATAGCGTACCGACAGTATATAACGTATCTATATATGTGAAAGGTTGTCCCTATACAACAGTTCTTACAAGAATGTATTCAGCAAAACTGAAAGGAAGAGTTAAAAGATGCTGATAGGTGCTACTCTTTCTAAAAGGGAGATTCAAACTCTATGCTGAGCTACAATTTTCAGACGAGGGGAAAGTTACTTTCACGGAAGAAGAGTGCACCGGATCAGCTATGATCCGAACGAGTGGCGTTACGAGGCGGTTGTGCAAGGAAGCCGTGTTGTCAACACGGCTTCCCGTACTATCGAGCTTTTACAATTGATTTGAAGTATCACAGGTATGATGCATGACTTGTATTTCATCGTCTTTCGGATTCCAGAAAGGGCAGATGCTTAAGCCGTCACTCTACTGCATCCAATGCAATTGCTCCCATCGCTGAGCTCCTGCGTGTGGCTGCGGCGTACCCGGTGTGCTTCTGCCTTCCTTAATATATCGGGTCAGAAGCTCCTTCAGATTCTGGAGGACTTCGGGATGCTGTTCAACCAGGTTCTGCCGCTCGCGGATGTCCTCACTCAACCGATACAGCTGGAACGGTGGCGCACCCGCAGGTTCCGCCCCCGGCATCGGATCGCTCCATCCGCCTGAGCCGGGGCATAGCTCCAGCTTCCACTCGCCCTTGCGTATCGAGAAGGAGCCGTCGATGGAGTGATGCACGATGGCCTCCCGCAGCGGCTGTTCACCGGCTTCGCCCAGCCATAGAGGAAGCTGGCTTACACTATCTTCGCCTGCATTATCAGGGAGAGGCAAGCCCGCGATATCAGCTGCCGTTGCCATGAAATCCACTAAGCACACCGGCTCCTCGATCATCGTGCCTGCAGCAATCTGTTCGGGCCATCTGACCAATAGTGGAATACGGTGCCCTCCCTCATAAATATCTGCCTTATGCCCTCTGAAGATATAGCTGGGATTATGGCCGACTTGCGCCAGTTCCTCATAATCGGCGCTCGGCGAGCAGCCGTTATCACTGGTGAACACCAGCACGGTGTTGTCCGCAAGTCCGCTGCTTTCCAGCTTGCTCATAATGAGACCGACGACATCATCGCACATGAGAACAAAGTCTCCATACAGGTTCGTTCCCGATTTCCCCTTGAATTCGGGAGTCGGGAGTATCGGCGTATGCGGGGCAGGCAGCGGGTAATAAATGAAGAACGGATTGGAACTGGAACTGGCACCGAATTGTTCAATCCGATCTAGCACCTTCTGCGTCAACCGCGGCAGCACCTCTTCGTGCCGGAAATCCGGAGCTGTCGGGCCCTCGCGCCAAAAACCTTTCTTATCGTCGTTACGCGTCACCCGGTCGGGCATCTGGGTCACCTTGTTGTTCTCGATATAGACATATGGCGGCATATCAAGCGATGCGCTGATGCCGTAGAATTCATCGAAACCGCAATCGACAGGGCCGTTTTGTATCGGTTTGGAGAAATCGACCTCCGCAGGACCATCCCCGCTTTTGTGCCAATCCAAGCCGAGATGCCATTTGCCGAAGCAAGCCGTATAGTAACCAGCCTGCTTGAGAAGAGAAGCAACCGTCATCCGCCCTTCTTCGATAATGCTGCGCGAATACCCGCCCAAGACGCCTTCCTTCAGTGCTGATCTCCAATTGTATCTTCCCGTCAAAATGCTGTACCTCGAGGGAGTGCACACGGCAGAGGAGGAGTGCGCATCGGTGAAGATAATCCCTTCTTTTCCGAGAAGGTCCAGGTTGGGCGTATTGATTTTGGAGTGTTCGTTCAAACAGGAAATATCACCGTAGCCCATATCATCAGCTAAAATGTAAATCACATTCGGTTGTCTCTTCGTCATCAATCGTTCGCTCCCTCAATGTGATATTGTGGAATCACTCAGCAGTCGTTCCACACGTACCGCCTCTTCTTGTAAAATCCGGTAGATGCGTGCAATGAATTGTTCTTCAAAGGATACGCCCGGCATGCCTATCGCAATGGAGGCGACGATACGCGAATGGGCGCGGATCGGAACGGCGATTCGGCGTATGTTCTGCAAAATAAGCCCTTTATCATCGGATAGGCCATTTTCCGAAGCCTCTTCAATGAATCGTTGGACAGAAGCCTTGTCGGGACAGCAGTTGGCGAGGCCGGCCAGATTCGCGTAATCGATGTAAAAGCGTCTTTTCTCGGCACTTGCGTGGGCAAGCAGCAAAAACCCCCAAGGGTGCAGCATGTAATCCGTTCGTACTTCGCCTATCTGCTGCATGACTACGCCTTCGGGATGAACGACTTTATCCCGGCACATCATCCGGCCGTCCCGGAAGTCGATCCAGAGTGAAGTGCTTCCAGTCTCTCTGCAAATGTAATCTAGAATAGGGCCGGTCATGTCGCTGACATCATGTAGGGAATCGGCATGCTTCATCATTCCTAACAGCTTGGCGCCCAGCACATACTGCTGGTTCTCGTTCTTGTCCACATATTGTTGTTCCAGCAGCACCTGCAAATAACGGTTAAGGCTGGCTGCATTCAATTCTAAGACAGCCTTCAATTGGTTGAATCCGATACCTGCTTCAGATTCGGATACTAACTCGATGATGCGGAGTCCGCTGCTTAATCCGGGTGCGGAAGCCATAAATTCACCTCTCTTTTCGAACGAAAGTATTATATATATTACTAGAAGGTATCATATATATTATTTTAATCGTTAGACACCAAAATGACAATGCGTAGTATGTGTTACTCTCTTCGTGGTGCCGAACTTGCTTGTCCATAGTTAGGCTCGAAGTAAGCCCAAGCGTCATCCCGATAAGTGCGAATACGAACGGTGACAGCGTCGCTTTCAGATGAATAAATGCAGGCCGGATCCGCCAAAGCAGAAACGCTGCTAGGAGGGACCGGCCTTTATTATCATATCGTGACGATTACGTGCCTAGAGAACTCGTGCCGCATACCGCTTCCCGAATCCGCTCATTCACCAGCGCACGCTTGTTCAGCAGCCACTCCGCACTGTGCGGGTAAGAGCGGAACGTGAGAGCTTCTTCCATATCATCCTCAATGAGAGCGATAACAGCTTCGTGCCCGATGTACGACTCCAACAGCTGCAGTGCGCGCAAATCCTGCAGCGCTTCCAGCAGCACGTCTAGGCGGATGGATTCGAGCGGGCCTTCCTCTCCCGGATAGACGAGAAACGCATCTCCTGACGGAAATGCATATAATGCATCGGTCGTACGGAACGGGTCAATCCGTTTGCGCGAATATTGCGAATAGTAGAAGTTATATCCCCAATGCAGGAAGCCGTCGACCTGAAACTTATACAGCTGCCATCCTAAGATACGGTTGCGGGCCGAAGGCATGCTGAAGAAGCGGTTCGACACTTCACGGTATTGCGAACAGCAGTAATACGTCCAGAGCGGCTTCACGCCATGCTCGATGAACGGCTCGACATGATTGTTCGCCGGGACGGGAACCTGCACAAGACCGCTCCGATAGAAATCATAGTCGGACAGCGCATCCATAACTGGGAACTCTGCGAGAAGATCAGACACCGCTTCGACGGCTTGGCGATAGGATTCCATCTGTTCGAGCCGCGGTTCGTCCGAGATGTGGAAATGCGAGCGGTCCGCGATTCGATGCGCCTTCAGCCATGTAACCAACTCGGTTAGGAATTGGCGGAGGAATGCGCGGTATTCTGGACCGGCGGCATCCGTTTCCCATCCGAAAATGCGCTGCTCTTCTCCGTCTACGGAAGCGATAATCTTCGGAGCATGCTTTGCGCCCCACTGGGAGAACAGATGGGACATCTCGAAGTATTCCACTCCTTCGTCGAGGCACATCCGCACCCAACGGTCGAGACGCTCGAAGCCGAATGAATAGCGCTCGCCTTCCTTCTTCACATCGACCAGCTGAACGGTCGGGCGTTCACCGCCAACCTCCGTGTCTAACGGCGGGGTGAACAATGGCGTGAGAATCATGTTGATTCCATGCTGAACGGCTGTGCGCACGAACTTCCGAATCAGGTCCCAATGAGCTTCGCTGAATATGTCAACACCATAATAAGTGGCGATTCCGTCACAATGAAACCACTCCGTATGCATAAGCTGCTGCTTGGGCAGCGCGGTGGGGATGACGACAAGCGTAAACGTTTCTTCTCCCAACAGCTCGCCGCTTTCGCTAGCAATGCTCACCGTTATCGGATGCTCTCCTTCCGTCCAGCGCACATCTACCTCAAGGGAGATCCATAATGAGCGCCATTGTCCCGGGCAGATAACGATACCGTCCTGCTCGTGGATCGGCGTCAGCAGATCGGGATACAATCCAGGCGCAGACCTTACGAGGTTGTTGTCATGATGCGCATAGATCGGAAGTTCGGACGGAACCAATTCGACCTTCTGTACGGAGATAGCCTCCGCCACACCGCCTTGCACCTTTACAACGGCATGCTTCATGAGTTCATAACCATGATAGGCTAGCTGAAAATGAAACGATTCTCCCTGCAACGCGCTTGCGGTGCTGAAGGCTGGAGCTTGCAGCGGCTCGTCTGCAAACACCTTAATTAAGGAGCTTATGATGCGAGTGTCCAACGCATTGTTCGTCATAATCCATTCCACCTTTCCGATTATAAATACTGCCACCTAATTCGAATGGGAGCGCTTTCTACATCTTCAACATGGATGTTGATTTTCCTGTGAATGAGAGGAAAAAGATGTCTTTTCTATTGATGCCTTTCACCATGTGCGCACAGGATGTGACGGTCAAAAAGTTGTGAGTTTCTGTTATGGCTGCATCCGTTTCTCTCCTATATAATCCATATGAATCATCGCGTTCCACGGATGCATTGAATATTAATAGTGCGTGTTCGAAAAAAGGGACTTTTTGAACAACCTCTAATAATGAAATGAAGTGACAGGAGGATGAGTAAAAGATGAAGTACCGTCGACTTGGAACATGCGGATTGAAGGTGAGTGAGATTAGCCTTGGCAGCTGGCTCACCTATGGAGAATCAATCGGCCAGTCTCAATCGGAAGCCATTATCGATAAAGCTTATGAGCTGGGCATTAATTTTTTTGATACTGCGAACGTGTACCATGAGGGCGCGGCTGAGGAGATCGTTGGTAAAGCTTTGGCCAAATACGAGCGTTCATCCTACGTGCTGGCGACGAAGGTGTATTTCCCGATGGGAGAAGGGCCGAATGATGGCGGTCTGTCGCGGAAGCATATTATCGAGCAATGCGAGGCCAGCTTGAAGCGGCTCGGTACAGATTACATTGACCTATATCAATGCCATCGCTACGATTCCGAAGCTCCGATCGAAGAGACGCTGCGCGCGCTCGACGATCTTGTCACGCAAGGGAAGGTGCTGTACGTCGGGGTCAGCTCGTGGGAGGCGCATCACATTGCGGATGCCGTTCATACGGCCAGACAATTCAACTTAGACCGCATCGTATCCAACCAACCGCATTACAATATGCTGGATCGTGCCATTGAAAAGGATGTGCTTCCACTATGTGAACAGGAAGGCATCGGTCAAGTTGTCTACTGTCCGCTTGCACAGGGAGTATTGACGGGCAAATACAAGCCAGGAGCTCCGGTACCCGAAGGCACGCGGGCATCTGATGCAAGTACGAACATGTTCATGGACCGTTTCATGCAGGAGCATTATTTACGCAGGGTTGAGCGTCTGCGCCTAATTGCGGACCGGAATGGAATTTCCATGGTGCAGCTCGCACTCGCTTGGATACTACGCTATGACATCGTATCCAGTTGTATCATCGGGGCTTCCCGTCCTGAGCAGGTAGTAGAGAACTGCAAGGCGTCTGGAGTTAAGCTGTCGGAAGAAGATTTGAAGGAGATCGACGTTATTTTAAAAGAAGAGGCCTAGACAATGGGAGAAAAATGTTCGGAGCGCCGCCGTGTATTAACGTGTGCAATAATGCTGCAACAAAATACTACTGTTGCTATAACGATGTAACAGTAACGATGTAGCAGCACACGATGTACCAATATCGCTGTAACGATTTCGATGTAACATAACAGACTTTAGACGATTCAGTGAGGAGGAAGCAACATGACTGCAATGGGCTCCAGCACGTGGAACGAAGCATGGACTTTGACATCCCCCGATCGCAAGCTGAACGTATGTATGATGCTCGACGCCGAAAGGCGTCTTTTTTTGATTGGCTTCAGCATGGAGTGACTGTTTTTTGTTATTGAAGTCATAGCAATCCATTTCTCAATCCGTTACGGTACGTAGAGAGAAGCTTGCACACAGCTTGATAAACGGATGGGAGAGGAGAAATATATATGCGTACCAGGCAGGACGGACCGAGAATCCGTAGAGAAAAGCTAACAGTTAGTGTGATGATCTCCGTTTATTGCCGAGCTCGGCATAGCGATCGTCCAATGTCAGAGATAGATGTAGAAACAGAGAAGGTCACCCTATGCGATGAATGTAAAGAACTGTATTTATATGCACAAAAGAGACTATCCTTCTGTCGATTCGGAGAGGGCAAAACGACTTGCGGCAAATGTCATGTACATTGCTATAAGCCGGAGATGCGCGCCCGGATTCGAGTAGTGATGCGATATGCCGGACCTCGAATGATGTGGAAGCACCCGCTGTTAGCGATAAGACATGCTATTGATGGAATGCGTCCTGCCCAAGAAAAATAGAAGCGCAACCACTCTCTACGATGAAGATGTTCCACTATAATATGGACAATTCGAATATTCCTTGTGGAAAAACGCAGCACATTCAGATAAGATAGAATCGTAAAATATAGTTAAAAATTGCCGAAATTCGTTCTTAGAGGAGCTGACAACATGTTGCGACGATATACGATGATAGGAAGCTTAAATGCGTTGTTGTCCGTTGCGCTGGGGGCATTTGGCGCGCACATTATGAAGGGGTATTTGACCGCAGAGCGGATGGCTACTTATGAAACAGCAGTGCAGTACCATATTGCCCACGCCTTAGGTCTTATTCTTATCGCAATATTGGCGGACAAGCTTGCAGATCGACAGAAAGTGTTATGGGCGGCTAGACTCATTTGGATAGGGATTATTATTTTTTCCGGCAGCTTGTATTTGCTCTGCTTTACGGGAGTTGGCATGTTAGGAGCTATCACGCCGATCGGAGGAGTTGCGCTCATTGCGGGTTGGTTCATGCTAGCTTTAGCGGCACGTCGTTAAGACTGTGTCGAGATCGACTTCAAGGCCGGAAGGAAGAGATGTGGTGAACAACCCGAAAGAACAGGAGCTAGAATCACGACGGCAAAAGACCCGGCTGGCTTCTACTAACGTCATTCGATTTGCTCCGGCCGCTGCAATGGGAGCTGGAGCATGGGCCTGGTGGGTAGCCGAAGGTAGTCTGCGTGTAGCGGTATCCCTCGTGCTGTTGGGGATGATTATCTATGTTGTCTACGTTGAGATCATCATGAAGCGTTTCCGACATACAAGCCTCAGCCAAGCACTAACTGACGATACTTTGACCGGTGCATCAGTAAATACAAGTTTGAAGCATGTATATAACCATGTCCCCGTTCCCATTCTGTTTCTTAGACGAGATGGATTTGTCATAGGCGCGAACACATCGTTTTACGAAGAAACGCAATTTGACGATACTGCGTTGTCTGTTGGACAGTGGATAGATGAGCGCTATAGAGCAAAGCTCTCGAACGCATTATCCGAAGCGCTGGATGGCAGCGAGGTTCAATTGGAACTCCTCGGTTACCACAACCAAGGCTTCCCGCAGGATTGGATTGCCCATATCGCTCGTATGCCGGACTGTGTGTATCCGAATCCGTCATTAGACCACCCGCTGTTCTCGGTATGTCTGCAGGATGCCAGTCCGGACCGGCATATGGCAGAACGGATTCGGTATATGTCGTATTATGACGACATGACGGGACTTCCGAATCGGCGCATGTTCATGCAGCGGTTGGAGGAAGCGTTGAATATGGCGGCAAACGCTTCTTTTACCATCGTGGTCATGTATATGGACCTCGACCGGTTTAAGCGAATTAACGATACGTTTGGAACCGACTTTGGAGATATGCTGCTTATGCAGTGCGCCGAACGGCTCCTTCGCTCCATGACGGATAACGATGTCGTTGCGCGAATGGAGGGCGATGAGTTCGCTTGTTTTCTTACATACATAGAATCGGAGCAAGAAATGCATGAACGGGTGCGTCAATGTTTGGCTGTGATGGAGGAGCCCTTCTATTTGAATGATATCCCAGTGCATGTCACGATGAGCATTGGGGTTACCATCATTGACAAATCACAGTATCATGCGAAAGCCGGCATGGCGATAAAGCAGGCGGACTTAGCGTTGTCTCGCGTGAAAGAGCAAGGGAAGAACGGGTATTTGTTCTACACTTCGGAAATGAATGACCGTCCACTGGAACGAATTACGCTTGAGAATGACATGCGAATTGCGTTAACGAAGGAAGAATTCGAGTTATTCTATCAGCCTCAAGTGGACATGAATTCTCAACAAATTGTCGGTGTGGAGGCTTTGGTGCGGTGGAATCATCCAGAGCGAGGCCTCATTTCACCAGGAGACTTCATCCCGCTGGCGGAAGAGAACGGCTTTATCGTCGCATTGGGAACGTGGGTAATGGAAGAAGCGTGCCGGCAAAATATGAAATGGCAGAACATCGGACTTCCGCCCATCCCTGTATCCGTCAACTTGTCCGTAAGGCAATTCGAGATGAAGAACTTGGCGGAGACCGTACGGGATGTGTTAATCCGAACCGGACTTGAACCTCGCTATCTTGATCTGGAAATTACGGAGAGCATGACATTGGATGTATCCAGAGCCTCTCATATATTGAAAAAGTTGAAGGATATGGGCGTCGCGATCAGCATTGACGATTTCGGAACGGGGTACAGTTCACTTCACTATTTGAAAAACTTCCCGATTCATCGCTTAAAGATTGATCGTTCCTTCGTTCGTGACTTGGAGCATGACCCGAATGATGCTGCAATCGTATCTGCCATCATTGCTTTGGGCCATAATATGAACATGCAAGTGATCGCCGAGGGCGTAGAGACCGAAGATCAGCTTCTATTCTTGCAGAAGCATCGCTGCGATGAAATTCAAGGCTATTATTTCAGTCCTCCATTATCTTGTCAACGGTTTGAGGAACTGTTCCGACGTCATTGCAAGCAAGAAGTTACTCAAATGTAGAGAAAAAACAAAGACAGCCACATCGTTAGTCGAGAGACTTTCTGTGTGGCTGTTTGATTTTCTCATGATTGCTGATTCATTTCTTCTATCTCGGACAAGTGGTAGGCGTATACTTGCTTCTGGTCGACATGATATACGTTTAACAATTGATTCGTGGCATCATAGTTGAGGAAGCGGCAAGGAAGACTGATCCTAATCCCCTTCCCTTTGTTGACGGATAATCGTACTAAGCAGTTCTGTTCAATATTTTGCTTGATTGTGCGCTCTATTTGAGTGAGCCGTTCTGTGTAAGTATCGGTTGTCGATTGTGCCGGAGCAGCAACTGCCGGCGGTCGCTCGGCCTCATGCTGCATATTCCTCTTGTTACCAACGTTACCCTTATCTATAGGCAAGTTCCCTATCTGCTCGGGATTCGCACCAGCTCGAACAGTTGAAGCGTTAGACGCCATTTGTGGAGCGTGGCTCTTCGCACGAGAAGGGGCGGAGCTTTGATTGGCGATTCGCATTGCTGTTAGCTTGCCGAACGGGGTCGTATTCATTTTTTGCTGTTGCATCGTTTCCATCATTTCTAGTAAAGAACCGAGTTCGATTCCTGATTGCACCCGAAGGTCTAATATTTCAGGATGCGTTTGCAGCAAGTGTAACAGTTGTTCTAGCGCAGCCACGTTGGATTCGCCTTGAATCATGATATCGACATTGAACTTATAGACGGACTGTTTCGCTGTAATTGGATAAAGCATATTGTGTAATTCCTCCAACCTGGACATTTTGCCTAGATGAGACCATTATAATACGGGACAAAAAAAGAATTATAGTCCTAAAGTACCAAAATGAATAAAAAATGCCCATATGAGGCAAAAAGATTGCTTCTGCATAACATATAGTGCGTGTTCAAAAAGGTCTCTTTTCAGCGCCGAATAGCTTCTTGGGATACTTCGTGATCAAAAAGAGGACTTTTTGAACAACCATTTTATTATCTTTTAACGCAGAAGGAGGTAGTTCATTGATACGATTACTGCCGATGACGATTGAGGGCCATACCGTTCTCGGAGTAGAAGTGGAACTCCCGAAGACAACCTTGTTAGCGATAACGACAAGCAAAGGCTACATTATGTGTGGAGCGCTTGATGTAGGTTTATTGAATGCGAAGCTGAAAGATCGCGGCATTATTGCCGGTCGCGCTGTCGGGGTTCGCACGTTGGAGCAATTGCTGGATGCCCCGCTTGAATCGGTAACGCATGAAGCTGAAGGACTAGGTATCCTTCCTGGAATGAGAGGCAATGATGCTTTGCTGCGCATGATCTGACATGAACGGATGCTCGCGTCGGTGAATGGATCAGAACCGCGAGGCAGGCAGAACGTTCCATTTAGGGATGGGATGTCCCACCTTCGCCTTATGTAGGAATGAACGCTTATTTGTTCATGCCCATTACCGACTCGAGCTGACGCAAAGCATTTGGATTGTGCAGTAGTACATTATGCTTGAACCCCTGCAATACCATGTTCACAAGCCGTGATTACTTCATCGATCGACTGAATGCGGCGATTCATGTTCACCAGTCTTTTTCCAATAAAGAGGGCTGTGCGCTGCGCGCGTTCTCTGACATGCAGATCCGATATGCTGTCGATATCGGCAACATGAGCGAGCCCGACGATGCGGCGAATCATTTTGCACCCTGCATAGCCAACTGAATCTTGAAGCACCCGAGTTAGATAAGTGTCTTGATACCCGTCAGTCTGTGCCATGCGGTCTACGACATGATTGTCCCATAACGACCGGAATCGTGACTCGAATTGATTCCAGATATCCCGCACCATCTGCAGTAAGTAAGCTCGATATTGTCGGCGCGTCTCTTCATCGGCACTCCAATGTTCCTGAGAAATCGTATTCAAGATCAGATTGGCGATGATGGCGCCGATATCGAAGCCCATAGGTCCGTAATACGCAAACTCCGGATCAATGACTTTGGTGGACTCCGGTGTAATAAAAATACTGCCCGTATGTAAATCCCCGTGCAGCAGCGCTTGAGCCTGGGTGAGGAACTTCTCGCGCAGCAGCATCACTTCGAACTGCAGGCCGCGATCCTGCGACAGCTTCTTCAACTCGTCTTCAATCGCTGCATCACAGTTATTGTTCGGCGAAGCGGTGTATGGATCATCAAAGATGAGATCTTCCGTAATCTTGCACAACTCCGGATTGATAAAGCGTTCCACATTCCGTTTCTTATCCTGCTGGTTAAGGCCGAGATCGGAGCTGAAGAACAGCGTCTTTGCCAAAAATTCAGCAATATGTTCAGCAAAGAGAGGATAAAGATTACGCTGCATCAATCCCGCGCGCATAATCGTGTAATCGCTTAAATCCTCCATAACCGTCAAAGCCAAGTCAGGGTTGTACAAATATACTTTCGGCACCAGATGAGGCACAAGTTGCCCTTGGGCGATAAGCGCTTGGCTTTCGATACGTGCACGATCTAACGTTAATGGCCATGACTCTCCCACCACTTTTGCATAAGGGAGCGCTTGCTTGATAATAATACGTCGTGGAGACAGAGCCGAATCCGTCGTGTCTTTGCTTATTTCATAAACACGAAATACTAAATTTAAATTGCCGTCTCCGATTTCTTCACATCGCAGGGAGGCAGTGGGGGAAAAGACACCTTCAATATTGCGTGCCAGTTGAACGGCATCTTCTATACACAATGGACGGTAAACTGTGGATTTCGTCATAGTGGACAAGCACCTCCCGAGTTACAATATTCCTGAACTGTGAACAATCCTGTTCCATGTCGAGACTGTTTCGAATTAGTATATAAGATTTTTTTGCCTATTGAAACACTAATTTTTAAGGAACTTCTTAATGAATGTACTGATTCATAAAGGGGACAAAACGGGTACATAATCAGTAGCAAGGCAAGTGAAAATAATGGTAAAAATTACAAACTTAAAGAGCTTGATAAAGTCTTGTTAAAAACTAATTCTTATATTAGAATAATTATTAACAAGAAGTAATTAAATTTTAGGAGGAATAATACAATGGCCAACCAACAAAATGCGCAACTCCAAACACTTTTGAATCAACAAGTAGCGAACTTAAATGTAATGTATGTGAAACTTCATAATTATCACTGGTTTGTAAAAGGACACTTGTTCTTCAACTTGCATGAGAAATTCGAAGAATTATATAACGAAATTACAGAGAAGATGGATGAAGTGGCAGAACGCCTGCTTACAATCGGCGGGAAACCATATGCGACGTTGAAAGAGTACTCGCAGCATACAACCATTCAAGAAGGAGTCGGAAACGAAACATCCGAAGATATGGTGAAGCAATTGATTAAAGATTTTAACCAATTGATTAAGGAGTTCGGCGAAGCTCAGGAAGAAGCGCAAAAAGTGGGCGACGAAGTGTCGAACGACTTGTTCATTGGCATGCAAGGCGACTTGGCAAAACACGTATGGATGCTGAGCGCATACATTGGAGAAGAATCCAAAGCCGCTCATCTTAAAGCGGTTCAGAACTAATTGCGAATCACGTTACAACCGAATTTGAATTACAGCTTGTCAATGAGCTGTATTACATCGAGCGCATCCTGCAGAGGGGTGCGCTTTTTGGTGGGATATGAGCTGGAAATAGGAAATAGACAAAAGATTATCGATGAAAAAAAGAAGGGAAAAGGGGGATGGGACAAGGCTTGTCCGGGGTGTTGGTTGATTTATACAAATCATTGTTTTAAAATTAAGATTGAGAATCAATGATAATCAATTTATAATGATTATAAGATAATATTTTTTATAGAGAAAAGATTCATCTCCCGCGATCAATCTTTCTTTACAGTATACATGTTCTTCACAAATCCATCAATCTGGAGGTAACACACACATGGCAACTCAATTCGTCATTAATGGTTTGAAAGCAACCATTGAAGGTAAAGAAATTTTAAAAGGTATCGACCTGGAAATGAAAGGCGGCGAAATTCACGCCATCATGGGTCCGAACGGTACAGGTAAGAGTACGCTCGCTTCGGCGCTTATGGGCCATCCCAAATATGAAGTAACAGAAGGCAATGTGACGATTAACGGCGAGGATCTGCTTGAAATGGAAGTGGATGAGCGCGCGCGTGCGGGACTGTTCCTTGCTATGCAGTATCCAAGCGAAATTGCCGGCGTAACGAATTCCGACTTCATGCGCAGTGCTATTAACGCCCGCCGCGGCGAAGGCAACGAAATCTCGCTTATCAAGTTCATTCGCCAAATGGAAGGCAAAATGAAAGAACTCGAAATGAATGAAGAATTCGCCCATCGCTATTTGAACGAAGGCTTCTCCGGCGGGGAGAAAAAGCGTAATGAAATTTTGCAAATGATGATGCTGGATCCGAAGATCGTCGTCTTGGACGAAATCGACTCCGGTCTTGACATCGACGCGCTAAGAATTGTAGCGAACGGTGTTAACGCAATGCGCAGCGAAGACCGCGGCTTCCTCATTATCACTCACTATCAGCGGTTGTTGAACTACGTCAAGCCAGACTTCGTTCACGTTATGATGCAAGGACGTATCGTGAAATCCGGTGGTCCTGAGCTCGCAGAGCGTTTGGAAGCAGAAGGATACGATTGGGTCAAGGAAGAACTGGGCATTACCGATGAGACGGTAGGAAAAGACGCTTAAAAATCAGCAATCGACAGATAGACAGGAGGAGCGATAGACCGATGAGCACGCAAACGATACTACCAGTGGACCGTGAAACGGTCGCTGCCCTCTCCAGCCGCAAGAACGAGCCGGCTTGGTTGGCGGAATCCCGCTTGCAAGCACTGGAGAATGCAGCAACACTGGATTACCCTAAATTAGAGAAAACAAAAATAGAACGCTGGAATTTGAATACGTATGGAGTATATGTGGACGCTGTAGAAGCGAAGAGCTTCAGCGATGTGCCTGCTGAAGCACGCAGCTTCCTGAACGAAGACGGCGCGCAAGATATGGATAACGTGCTGGTGCAGCACAATTCCGGAGTCGTCTACCGCCGCTTGAATGCGGAATTAGCGGCCAAGGGTATTATTTTTACCGATTTGGAAACGGCTGTCCGCGAGCATGAAGCACTGGTGAAGCCTTACTTGATGCAAGCGCTCAAGGCGGATGAACACCGTATGGCAGCACTTCATGCTGCATTGTGGAACGGCGGCGCATTCCTATACATTCCGAAGAACGTAGAAGTGGATATTCCGCTGCAGGCGTTGTTCTACACAGACGATGCACAAGCGACGTTCGCGCCTCACGTGCTGATTGTCGCAGAAGCGAACAGCCGCGTGTCGTACATGGACAACTACGTTTCTGGCCAGCTGCAAGCGCCGATTGTTCATAACGGCGTCGTTGAAGTGTTCGTCAAGCCAGGAGCCAAGGTGACGTATGCATCGATCCACCACTTGGGCGAGCAGGCGACAGACGTTACGTTCCGCCGTGCTGTCGTCGAGAACGATGGACGCATTGAATGGATCGTCGGTGAAATGCATAACGGCAACGCAGCTTCGGAAACGAACTCTATTCTTCAAGGCAACGGTTCAACTTCTGATGCTAAAATCATATGTGTAGGTAATGGGGAGCAGAAGCTCAATATTACGACCAAAGCGGTCCATATCGGCAAGAGCTCCGATAGCCAGATGATTACGCGTGCGGTAATGCGTGAATCGGCATCCTCGATTATTAACGGCATTACGAAAATCGAGAAGGGTGCGACGAAGGCGAACGGAGAGCAGACGGAGCGCGTGCTCATGTTGAGCCCGAAAGCGCGCGGGGATGCGAACCCGATTCTTCTCATCGATGAGGACGATGTCACAGCAGGTCACGCAGCGTCTGCCGGACAGGTGAATCAAGAACAAGTGCATTATATGATGTCGCGCGGTATATCCCGTGAGGACGCGGAGAACCTCATCATTCGCGGGTTCTTGGCTCCAGTCGTCGCGGAGGTGCCGAACGAGTATTTGCAGCAGCTGTTAAAGAGCTACATCGAAAGGAAGCTGGGACAATGATTGGACGCGAGCTTCGTGAGCAATTTCCGATTCTGAATCAGGAAGTGAATGGACATCCGTTGGTGTATTTGGACAATGCGGCGACTTCACAGAAGCCGAGGTCCGTTATTGATGCCGTGAAGAGGTATTACGAGTGGGATAATTCCAACGTACACCGCGGTGTGCACACGCTCGGCTCCCGGGCCACGGACGCTTACGAAGGCGCGCGGGAGAAAGTAGCCCGCTTCATTAATGCCAAGCGCACGGAAGAGATCGTGTTCACACGCGGGACGACGACTGCCATCAATCTAGTGGCGTCTTCTTACGGACGTACGGTATGCCAAGAAGGGGACGAGATTGTGCTCACCCCGATGGAACATCACAGCAATCTCATTCCGTGGCAGCAAGTCGCGAAAGCGACCGGAGCCACGTTAAAATACATTCCTCTGCAAGAGGATGGAACGATTTCGCTCGCTGACGTGGAGAAGACGATTACAGATCGAACGAAGATTGTCTCGGTGATGTATGTCTCGAACGTGCTCGGTGTCGTCAACCCGGTCAAGGAGATAGCCGAGATTGCACATCGGCACGGAGCCGTCATGGTGGTCGACGGTGCGCAGAGCACACCGCATATGCGCATCGACGTGCAGAATTTGGACTGCGATTTCTACACGTTATCCGGTCACAAGATGTGCGCTCCCACGGGAATCGGGGCACTCTATGGCAGAAAAGAGCTTTTGAATACTATGGAGCCGATTGAATTCGGCGGCGAAATGATCGACTTCGTCGATTTGTACGAATCGACTTGGAAGGATGCTCCTTGGCGCTTCGAAGGCGGTACGCCGATTATTGCGGGTGCAGTCGGACTTGCGGCGGCCATCGACTTCTTGGAGGAAGTCGGTCTGGAGAACATTCAGCAGCATGAGCACCAGCTTGCAGGCTTAGCCATCGACAAGCTGGGCGCGATCGAGGGATTGACTATCTATGGCCCGCATCAGGGGCGCGTCGGACTAGTCACGTTCAACCTCGATGACATTCATCCGCACGATGTCGCCACCGTGCTCGATGCCAAAGGAATTGCCGTCCGTGCCGGACATCACTGCTGCCAGCCGCTGATGCGTTGGCTGAACGTCAGCTCGACGGCGCGCGCAAGTTTCTATCTGTACAACACGGAAGAAGACATCGACCGGTTGGCGCAAGCGTTGCGAGAGACAAAGGAGTATTTCAGCGATGCAATTGGATGATTTGTACCGCCGCGTCATCATGGATCATTACAAGAAACCACGTAATCGCGGTACGTTTGACGCCGACGTTGTGACCATTGATTTGAACAACCCAACTTGCGGTGACCGTATCTCGCTTCAGTTGCAGGTGAACGATGGAATCGTAGAGGCGGCACGCTATACCGGGGAAGGCTGCTCCATAAGCATGTCGAGCGCCTCGATGATGACCGAAGCGGTAAAAGGCAAGACGCTGGAACAAGCGTTGGAATTGGCGAACCGGTTCTCTGCCATGGTGAAGGGCGAGGACGTTACGTTTGATGAATACGAAGATATTGAAGCTTTGTCTGGCGTATGCAAGTTCCCGGCTCGTATCAAATGTGCGACATTGGCCTGGAACGCACTGCGCAAAGGAATTGAAGAGCCGATCTAGCTCGGCTTAGCAAGTGCGGGAAACCGTACGGAGGAGGTTTATTATTATGGCGAAGAAAATGCCTGAAATGGAAGAGTATAAATATGGCTTTCGCGACAACCACCAAGCGGTCTTCCAATCCGGTAAGGGCCTGACACCGGAAATCGTCAAAGAGATTTCCGGCATCAAGGAAGAGAACGACTGGATGCTTGATTTCCGCATGAAGTCGCTGGAGCAGTTCAACAAGATGGCAATGCCGCGTTGGGGTGGCGACTTGGATGAATTGGACTTCAACGATATCCAATACTATGTCCGTCCTTCCGAGAAACAAGGGAAGACATGGGAAGAAGTTCCGGCTGAAATTAAGGAAACGTTCGACAAGCTCGGCATTCCGGAAGCGGAACAGAAATTTTTGGCCGGGGTTTCGGCACAGTATGAGTCCGAAGTCGTCTACCACAGCATGCAGAAAGAGCTCGAAGATCAAGGTGTTATTTTTATGGATACCGATTCTGCGCTGCGTGAGCACCCAGAGCTGTTCCGTGAATATTTCGGCACGGTTGTTCCTCCGGCAGATAACAAGTTCGCCGCGTTGAATAGTGCCGTATGGTCTGGTGGCAGCTTCATTTACGTACCGAAGGGTGTCAAATGCGAAATTCCGCTGCAAGCGTACTTCCGCATTAACTCGGAGAACATGGGACAGTTCGAGCGGACGCTTATCATCGCCGACGAGGACAGCTTCGTACATTATGTCGAGGGCTGTACGGCTCCGATCTACAGCACGAACTCGCTGCATAGCGCAGTCGTTGAAATCATCGTGAAGAAGAACGCACGCGTTCGCTATACGACGATTCAGAACTGGGCGCCGAACATCTACAACCTGGTAACGAAGCGTGCGGTCTGCGAAGAGAACGCGAACATGGAATGGGTAGACGGCAACATCGGCTCTAAGCTGACGATGAAGTACCCTGCCGTCATCTTGAAAGGACGCGGAGCCAAAGGTTCCGTATTGTCCATCGCTGTTGCAGGCAAAGGACAACACCAAGATGCAGGTGCGAAGATGATTCACTTAGCTCCGGATACGACATCGACCATCATCTCGAAGTCTATTTCTAAGCATGGCGGAAAGGTAACGTACCGTGGTCTTGCATCGTTCGGCCGCGACTCCGACGGAGCGAAGTCGAACGTCAAGTGCGATACGCTCATCTTGGATAACGAGTCGACATCGGATACGATCCCGTACAACGAGATCCGCAACGACAACATTCAGTTGGAGCATGAGGCGACGGTATCGAAAGTGTCCGAAGATCAATTGTTCTATCTGATGAGCCGTGGACTGACCGAAGACGAAGCGACGCAAATGATCGTCATGGGCTTTATTGAACCGTTTACGAAAGAGCTGCCAATGGAATATGCGGTTGAAATGAACCGACTCATTAAGTTCGAAATGGAAGGTTCCATTGGATAATATGATATACATGATAACGCCTTGTTCCCTTTGGGGAGCAAGGCGTTATTTGATCGAGCCGCATGAAGCGAATGGCACTTCTCCTACAGGGTCATACTAAGGGGCATATGTGAACGGAATGCGGAAGTTAGTTCATATATGCATTCACCTAATTTATGCACGGATGGAGGAGAGGTTATGAATCGTTCACCTCTGCACGGGAAGAGCAAGCGCTGGCACTGGCAGCGTACTCTATATTTGACCGCGGTCATGCTGCTTATTTTTTCGTTTATGGCATGGCCTGTGAATGCGTGGATGGAGAGTCCGTCTGAGCTTCACGCGATGGCAAAGCTGCAGGAGCCGGCTCGTAAAGATCGTTCGTACTATGAGCAAAGAGGAGATATCGTATGGGAAGTGCCTTCAGCTGGCAAGCGAATCGCTCTTACCTTCGATGATGGACCTGATCCGAAAAACACGCCGAAAATATTGGAATTGTTGAAGCAATATGATGCCAAGGCGACGTTTTTTCTTGTAGGATGGCGTGTACAAAAGCATACGCAATTAGTAAAGCGAACCGTGTCCGAGGGACATGAAATTGGCAACCATTCCTACCATCACAAATATCTTCGTCGCGGCACGTCATTGGCAGTAATAAAAGACGAAATAATGCGGGCGCATCGTGTCATTGAGGAAGTGACCGGGATTGCACCTCGATTGTACAGACCACCAGGCGGATACTACAATGAAAATCTAGTGAAGGTTGCTCATGCTAACGACTATCGCATTGTGTTATGGTCATGGCATCAGGATACGAAGGATTGGAGTTCACCCGGCGTACAGCGGATTGTGAACAAGGTGTTGGATCATGCAAGAAACGGCGATATTGTACTTATGCATGATTTTAACGATAGGAGCTCCCAGACGGTCGAAGCGCTGAAAGTGATTTTGCCGGAATTGAAGAAACGTGGATATTCCTTCGTTACCGTCTCGGAGCTCATGACACATCGCGTTAAGGCGCATACGAATCGCTAGCACTGTAAGGCGTACTTATACGTAAACCTGTTCAATAAATAGTTCTCTCGTTAACGATAAATCGATAAATTGATTATCGATTTGCACGAGCGGGCGGAAGAATTCCGTCTGATGCGTCATGACGATGAGTCCCGTTCTACCGTCGTTCAGACGAGCCTGCTTATGTATAAAGTTCGGGAGCATATTACGGATAAAAGTATGCGTAAGCGTCGGATCCAGCCCGCTAAAGCTCATATGATACAGTTCCTTCAACACGGTAAATAAATCCTGTTTCTTGCGATAGCTTCGATTCGAGGTCATGGCGCTATACACATCTACAATGGCAACGATTCGCGATACCGGATGAATGTTCTCATCGATAAGTCCATACGGATATCCGGAGCCGTCGAGTCGCTCATGGTGCTGAAGAGCGGCCAATGAGAGCCATTCATCCTCATATGACTGTCTGATGACCTCGTATCCGCTTATCGTGTGGCGCTTAATCGCTTCGAACTCCTCAGCAGTCAGGCGATCCGGCTTGTTTAATATGTCCTTGTCGATGTGAGCTTTTCCGATGTCGTGGAGGAAGCCGGCTTTGCAAATGCGCATCGCATCGACATCTTCGTAATGAAGCCACTTGGCGAGATAGAAGGCCAGCATGCCGACTTGTACGGAATGCTGGCATGTGTAATCATCCTGAGAATCGAGCATCAGCAGCAGTGAGACGACGTCGCGTTCGTTCTCGATTTGTTGAATAATTGGCATGATCGTCTGTTCGACTTGCTCGTCCTTCACAATGCCATGAGCGATAGCATCGGAGAACAGTGTCTCAACGCCGGATATAGCCTCTTTATAACTAAGGAGCATCGATTGTCTGGATTGTGATGATTGCACGGGAATATCCGGTTGGTTCTCATCACCGAAATTCTTATCCATCACAGCAGTAAGCGGTATCATAAATGTGTTGTTTTCACGAGCTTCAATATCAATCATATCCATATGGTGCCTTAGGAACAAAGCAATGTCTCGTTCCTTGATGGCCGTACCCGCGGATAGGACTAATAGACCATGATGATTGAAAATATCCTTCGATAGTCTATCCCCATCTCTAATTTGCGTAACATGAACCCGCACGTTGCATTTCACCATCCCAGTTAAATTGGCCTACATGTACGATTTATCATATCAACTCCACGAAAATGTGACAACAACATTTTCCAAATAAACTGAAAATTTGCGGTGATGAATCTTTCTTGAAGCTCGTATATGAATATAGAGGCGAGTTTGTCCCGAACGGCAATCCTAACGCAGGGCGATAGTCAAGCGATGATGTTCATGCTATGCTTGTTGATGTTTATCAGCCATGGATTGCAGGCGGAAAGGAAGGGATGAAGTTGCTGCAGTCGTTAGATTGTGGTTCGGACGATTCGATCATCCTATTGTATACCAATGACGTGCACAGCCATTGGGAAGGAGTCACCCGTCTGGCTGCTCAGATTCGCCATTACCGTGCCCGGTTAGGGAATCGGGTGCTGTTATTGGATGGTGGCGATCATATGGACAGAGCATTCTCGGAGACGGAAGGAACCTATGGGGCGGCCAATCTGCACATTATGAATGCTTTGCGTTATGATGCCGGCGTCATCGGCAATAATGAAGGGCTTACCTTTGAACCCGAAAGATTAGGCGACGTATATCGGAAGTGGGGGCAATTTCCGATGTTGGCGGCTAATGTGTTCGATCTGGACAGCGGAGAACGTCCGAACTGGCTTACACCGTGGATACGCCTTGAGCGCAACGAATACCGCATAGGTATTGTAGGAGTGACTGCATCGTATCCTGATTATTATAAGTTGCTGGGATGGGATGTAACCGACCCGATAGATGCGGTTGCCGACGCGGTTGCCGAATTGCGACCTACCGTCGATCTGCTCATCGTCCTTTCCCATTGCGGATTGCCTGTTGATGAGCGCATGGCGGAGCAAATCGATGGCATTGACCTCATATTGGGCGGTCATACGCACCACTTGCTGCAAGAAGGCAGGCGAATCAAGGATACGTGGCTGCTTGCCGCTGGGAAGCACGGCAACTATTTAGGGGTCGTGGAGTGCTGCCGCCGTGCAGGGAAGATACATATGAAGCCTTACTGCATCCCAACGGCTGAGCTGGAGCCGGATGAGATTATTGTCCAGGAACTGGGACGTTGGCGGGAAGAAGCGGTTAGGCATTTAGCCGCTCCAGTCACGGTCTTATCTGAACCGCTTGCAGTTCACCTTGCGAAGCCTTCTCCTCTAGGTCAGCTTCTTGCTCAAGGACTTCGTTCCGCCGCCCGAGCGGACATCGGTCTCGTGAATGCTGGGCAGCTGCTCGGACATATTCCGGCAGGGGAAGTTACGGAAGGCATGCTGCACGCAATATGCCCTTCCCCTATCAACCCGGTTCGTATGCAATTGAGCGGGTCCGCATTACGTCGAGCTTTGAAGGAGTGCTTGCAGGAGGAATGGATTCACAAGACGATTCGCGGATACGGATTTCGCGGAACGGAGCTTGGCACGCTATGCTTTGATGGGCTGCAGATGGAGGCCACCGTTCATGCTGACGAGACGAGGATCCGTCTATGGCGCGAAGATGGTCGGGAAATTCTAGACACGGATATGCTGTGGGTGGGGAGTATCGATATGTTTGTCTTCGGTGCTGGATATTTAAGCTTGAAGCAAGGGGAGAACATTCAGTTTTTACTGCCGGATTTTTTACGCGATATATTAAAATCTCAACTTCAAAATGAACTGGAACTGGAACGCTGCCGTGAGAGCAGATTCACATTGACTACCCTCGATTAGAGGGAGAGGAGTGGGTTGGAAGCATGTTCTACGTGATGATTGCGATTATATTAGGTATCGTTGAAGGTTTAACGGAATTCATCCCGGTTTCATCCACTGGTCATATGATTTTAACGACTCGGCTGATGGGCATTACAGAGCAGGCGGGGTGGCTGAAGACATTTGAGATCGTCATTCAGCTCGGCGCCATTTTAGCGATTACGGTTGTCTATTGGCAGCGAATTATGGAAATGCTCGGTCTGCGCAGCCAAACGGTACAGAAGGGCAATATTCCAGCCAAGCGGCTCAATCTGATTCATATTGCTCTTGGCATTGGTCCAGCTGTGCTCGTCGCGTTCTTTGCCAAAGATTATGTCAAGAGTCAGTTCGATAATACAGCAACGGTGCTTTGGGCGCTTGTAGTCGGCGGGGCGTTTATGTGGTTTGCTGAATGGTTCGGCTCGAAGAAGAAACCGTCGGCTGAGTCGATGGAGGATATCTCTTATAAACAAGCGTTTCTTATCGGTCTATACCAGATCCTATCTGTCGTCTGGCCAGGATTCTCACGCTCGGGATCCACGATGTCAGGCGGTATGTTAAGCGGGGTCAGCTACCGTGCGGCAGCGGACTTTTCGTTTTTGATCGCGATTCCAATTATGGTGATGGCAAGTGGCTATGAGCTGCTGGAGAACTACAAGATGTTCACTCTAGATATTATTGGTTTTTTTGCGCTAGGATTTATCGTCTCCTTCGTGGTCGCTTATATCGTCGTCGTTACCTTTTTGAATCATATTCAGCGAATCCGCTTGCGCCATTTTGCAATATATCGCTTTGTGCTGGCCGCCTTGTTCTGGTTTTTTATCATGCGTTAACGATACATAAAATTCCATAACTATAAATTTTGAAGGTATTCTATGATTACTTTAACTATCTGACATATGGTATTATAAAATAGAATTAAGACAGGGAATACGGATACATTTCGAAATTGTAAATAACTTAACATCAGGGGTTGACTCTGCTTGCGATGGGTACCAGTTCAAGCGTGCCGATCTGGCATGCGTTTAGCAAAAAAAATATTTAATGAAGAAGGTTTTGTCCTGCTGGAAGAGCACGTCGAACTGAACGCATCCTACATCCAACGATTGCTTGCGATGGGAGTCTCCCACGTATATATCGAAGATGAGTTGACTGAAGGTATAGATGCCCCGAACCTATTGAGTGAGGATACGCGCCGTATGGCCAACAAGACGATCCGGCAGCAGTTCAAGCTGCTGATGAACGATAAGACCTCGCGCAAACGGCCAGTATCCTCGACGATGAATCGTGCTTTTATTCAAGTGCTGGATGCCATTATTGACGATCTCTCCAATCATGATGAAGCGATGGTCATGCTGAATGATATCCAAACGACTGACCATTATTTATTCCGGCACTCGCTCAATGTATGTGTCTACACAACGCTGCTTGGCATGCACTACGGCTATGAGCGAGAGGCGTTGAAGACGTTGAGTATGGGGGCGCTTCTTCATGATATTGGCAAAACGCAAATTGACCTCCAAATATTGACCAAGCCCGGCAAGCTGACCGATTCCGAATTCGACCACATCAAGCAGCATGCGGAGTTAGGTTATCGCATCCTTAAGAATGAACCGAATATCCCGATCTTAGCCGCTCATTGTGCGTATCAGCATCATGAACGATTGAATGGTTGCGGCTATCCGCGGGGTATTACCTCGCCGGACATCCACGAATATGCCAGATGGATTGGGATTACCGACTCCTATGATGCGATGACTACACATCGCGTCTATCGTCAAGCCATGCTGCCCCATGAAGCTCTGGAAATTTTGTACACAGGTTCGGGAACTTTATACGAGCAATCTATGCTTGCATTGTTCCGAGATCGAATCGCCGTCTACCCGATAGGCATGTCCATCGTATTAAGCAACGGGGAAACCGGTGTTGTCGCTTCCATCAACGCGCACTGTCCGCAGCGTCCCGTCGTTCGCATCTTGTACGATTCCGAAGGGAACCGTTTGTCTGCTCCGCGAGAACTTAATTTATCTGAATGCTTGCATATGATGATCGTAGGAGCCGATACTGAGAAAATTGACCCTGGTCGCAACGAAGCTTACAATGAGACTTAGAGTTATTAGTGTGTGTTCAAAAAGGCCACTTTTCAGCACCGAGAAGGTTGCAAGAACTCGAAGCGTATGCTTTCGAATCGAGTTTTGCTCCGCAAAACTTGCAAGGAGGAGCGGAGTGTAGGCGAGACTGCATGATCACCTGAAATGTTTCCGCAGGAAACATGCTTCGGAAGCATAAGCTCTTCGAGAGTGAATGCAAGATTCGAAGCCGAATAGCTTCTCGGAATATTACGTGATCAAAAGGGGATTTTTTGAACGACCTCTATTACATAAGCAGGGGGAACAAGGAGTGCGAGAAACAGATAAACACGGTCTGTTTTGGCATTGGGGCAAGCTGATGTACCGCCGGCGCCATTTGGTGTGGAGCGTGTGGGTGATAATTTTTTTGGTTATGGCCCTTTTTGCCTTTCAAGTGCCATCTATGCTCAAAGACAATGGATTTACGCCTGCTGGCAGTGAATCTGACAACGGATTGAATGTGCTGCGGGATGAGATGGGAATTTCGGCTACAATGATGGACATTGTCTATGAAAGCAAAGATGGTTCCTCACTGATGACGGATCAGGCAATGCAATTAATCGAACAGTCCTTGTCTAAGCTGCAAGAACAGCCGTACGTAACGGATCTGCACGTGCGTCAAGACGGCAGAATCGGGAATCGTCAGGACGTCACCTCGGTGAACGTCATTTTCAATATGGATACGAACGATGCTTTGGAACAATATCCGGACATCCGCAGGCTTATCCCCGATATTCCGAGCATGAACATATATGCTAGCGGCGCTACTCCGGTCTATTATGATATGCAGGAGGCAAGTAAGCGCGATATCGTGAAGTCGGAAATGATCGGCTTGCCGATAGCGCTCATTGTTTTGCTCATTGTGTTCGGCACATTGCTTGCAGGGCTGCTGCCGCTCATCGTGGGCTTGTTCAGTGTCACAGTGACACTAGGATTATTGTACTTTATTGCGCTATCTACCGATTCGCTAAGCAATTTCCTGCCGAATGTCGTTACGATGCTGGGCCTTGCGGTTGGGATCGATTACGCCTTATTCATGGTTAGCCGCTTCCGTGAGGAGCTGCGGTGTCAGCCTTCGATAGAGCAAGCGGTGGCGATGACTGCACAGCGGGCAGGGCAATCCATCTTCTTCTCTGGTGTTGCCGTGTTGATTGGGTTGGTTGCGATGGCATTTATCGACTTGTCCTTATTTCGTTCGTTAAGCTTGGGCGGAGTTATGGTCGTGTCGATGTCGGTAATTGTGGGGAATTCTCTGCTGTTGTCGCTTTTAGCGGTATTCGGAGAGAAAATTAATCGTTATCCTGTCATTCCCCGGCGCTTTCGCCGGAGCACTGACGGGGAAGAGAGCAGGTTCTGGAGCAAGATTGCTCATGGAGTCATGAAACGGCCGGTTACGATCGTAATATTGTTGTGCGCCATCCTCATTACGTGTGCCTTGCCAGTGGGAGGCATGAAGATTGGCATACCGGCTGCTGAGGTGCTGCCGCCGAAATACGAATCCAGATACGGCGCGGATTTAATGAATGAGGTCTATGATCCGCATGAATTGACCCCGGTTCAATTGGTGCTGCGGGCAGATAAGCCTTATACAGAGCTTGATACCATTCAAGCAGCTGAGAAATGGGCCGACCAAATCCGCAAGGTAGAAGGGGTGCGCCGTGTAGACAGTTATGTTGCGGCACTTGCCCAACTCCCTACTGCGGAAGCGAAAGCCGGTGCGCTGCAGAATGAACAGCTTCGGGCGCAATTGGAAGGCAGTCACTTGGTGAAAGGCCAGCTCATCATTATGCAGGTCATACCGGATGTCCAGCCTGACGGTGATGAAGCCTTCGAGCTAGTCCGTCAACTGCGTGAATTGGATTTGGGGAGCGATGTGAACGAGAAGTATGTTACAGGCGGGCCGGCTGTTCAATTGGACATTATCGACCGGATTACGAACGCTCTGCCGTATGTCGTCGGATTCATTCTGCTCGTGACCTACTTCGTTCTGTTCATTGCCTTCCGCTCTGTTCTGCTGCCGTTGAAGGCGGTGCTCATGAATATATTGAGCTTGGGGGCGAGCCTGGGCATCGTTGTGCTTGTGTTCCAGCATGGGTACTTGGCCGACTTGTTCCAGGTCACTTCAACAGGTATTGTGGTGGCGATGCTGCCAGTCATCATTTTCTGCGTCGTATTCGGCATATCTATGGATTATGAGGTATTTTTGCTCTCACGGATTGCGGAAGAATATGACCGGACGAAAAATAATGAACATAGTACGGTAGAAGGCTTGAAGAAGACCGGCAGCATTATTACGAGCGCTGCATTCATCTTGATTGTCGTCGTAGGCGCGTTCATATTTACGGATAACGAGATGATGAAAGCTATTGGACTTGGATTAGCCACATCTGTGCTGCTGGATGCGACACTAATTCGTGTGTTTCTAGTACCAGCTTTGATGAAGCTCATGGGCAAGTTGAATTGGTGGGCACCGAGATTGTTCCGGAGCAAGTCGGAGCGCAATGCAGCTTGAGGTACAGCTTCGGCAGATTACATTGTCGTTTACTGCATAGAGAGAACTGCATAATGGTTGCCGGTTCTGATTACAGGCCGCTAACTCCTATGAGAAGACGGGCAGAAATTGTAGAATAATGAGTTGACATGAAGAGGCAACTAGAAAGTTAGGTGGAATAACAGATGAAACAGCTGCAAGTGGAGAAGGAAACGAATGTAAATCATGAGCGCATTGCGAACGGGCTTCCGGACATTTCCCCGTATTATGATCCGTGGGATCCGATACGCTCCTTGCAAACCTATGGCCATCATGTGTTGACGAGCGTCGAGATGACCGTGGCGAATGTGTGCAATATGCGGTGTGAGCATTGTGCCGTCGGACACACGCTCACGATGATTGAGCCTCCGAAGCTCCCGCTTGACCTCATGCTGAAGCGTTTGGATGAGGTGGAGCATTTGGAGACGATCAGCATTACCGGCGGTGAACCGATGTTCCATGAGAAGACGGTGAAGGAATATATCGTCCCGATTCTCAAGTATGCTCGCGATCGAGGCATTCGTTCCCAGATCAACTCCAACTTGACGCTGGATGTGCGCCGGTATGAGTGGATTGCACCGTATTTGGACGTTATGCACATTTCTTTCAACTATACGTGCATGGAAGATTTCCATGCGGTTGGGTTCACGCATACGAGCCATGAAGTTAAATCTGGTGTGGCCGCCCGGCTGTATGAGCAAATGATCGAGAACACGCGCCGCTTGAGTGAAGCGGGCATGTATATATCTGCTGAATCGATGCTCAATTATCGGACACATGACAAGATGAGCGAGATCCATCGGCTTATTGATGAGATGGGCTGCAAACGCCATGAGGTTCATCCGATGTATCCGAGCTCCTTCGCAGAGCATTTACCGACGCTGCCTATATCCGATCTGCGTCAATCGATTCATCATCTCTTAGACACGCGCAACAAGGAAATGTGGATGCTCTTCGGTACGTTGCCGTTCTATTCCTGCAATAGTAATGGAGAAGATCAGGAACTGCTGAATCGGTTGAAATCGGAACCGATGGTGACGCTTCGCAATGACCCTGACGGACGCAACCGTCTGAACGTCAATCTCTTTACGGGGGACGTGTTCGTGACCGACTTTGCGGATATCCCTGCCTTCGGAAATATTCACAACGTGAAGCTGGACGATATATTCAATGCATGGCTGCATGAGCATCCACTCTGCAAGACGGTGGATTGCTACTGTCCGCAAGCGTCCTGCTGTGGGCCTAACCTGCTTGTAGCTGAAATGTACTATAAAGGCGTAGACTTCAAGGAGCGGGAAGCCGCGATGAATGGCAAGGTTCCGGTACTGTGACGTATTAAAAACTGCTGCTCGATTGCAAGTAAATGGTGAAGGCGTTCCCAGCGATGGGGCGCCTTTTTTCAATCTTATAGAATTTTTATAGATTCTTGGCGGAAGATGTCTACTGCTATGGAATCACTTTATCCTTCACGGAGAAGGTATGTCTGTTCGCTCCCTTTGCCTCACTCTCCCCTCTAATCAGACAGCGGCATATCGTTCGACTATAAACGAGTATCCTTCACAAGTATAGAAAGCAGACGGATGTGCTTCCGTTCTATGACCCTTAGATCCATTCTCCCATAGAGTCAGAAAGGAGCACGAGGAAGAGGTACAACTACATGCCGCTTAGTAAAGACACCATACCATGAAAGCGTCCGATCCTGACGGCAGTGAACTTGGCAGGATGCATAGTCGACATTGTTCGTACGGACTTCTGATGGAAGGGGAGAATGAAGCAAAGGGGCAGATGAGGGAACACCGTTAATCAGAACGCGCCACAGCACTAACGTAATATTTCGTTATAGAATTCCATGAAAGCGTCCGATCCTGACGGCAGAGAGCTTGGCAGGGATCCATAGTCGTCATTGTTCGTACGGACTTCTGATGGAAGGGGAGAATAAAGCCAAGGGGCAGATGAAGCGAAAGAAAAACGAAGTAGTAAGCAAGCAAGGCTGTACGGATCATCGCTCACGTACAGCCCCGTTTATTTTGCAGGCTGCGACACAGCCGTCATTGTTCCATCGTCGCGACGATATGCTCTGCGATCAGGCGTCCGTGGTGCCTGCCGGTCTCGATAAACACTTCGTTCGCGTTGCGTCCCGAAGCGATTACTCCAGCGACATATAAGCCGGGCACATTCGTCTCCATCGAGTTCTCATGGAACACGGGCTTCTCGCGATCATCCTGCAGATCAACGCCGCTTTCCGTCAACAGCTTGCGATCGGGACGAAAGCCTGTCAAAGCAAGCACGAAATCGCAAGCGACATAGTCCACTTTCCCTTCTGAATCTTGAATGTGCACCCGATCCTGCTCGATGCTCACGACCTGCGAGGAGAAGCGCATATGTATGCGTTCCTTGGTGATCATGCTTTCAAATATCGGACGAACCCAAGGCTTGATATTGTCAGACAGCTCATGGCCGCGGTATACGACGGTGACGTTGGCCCCTGCTCGCAATAGTTCGAGCGAGGCGTCAACGGCTGAATTGTTGCCTCCGATAATGATGACATTCATCCCTGCATACGGATGGGCTTCCTGAAAGTAATGCGTGACGTGCGGCAAGCTTTCACCCGGAATCCCCAACAGATTCGGATGATCAAAATAACCGGTCGCGATGACAACGAAGCGCGCTTCGCGCGTTAACGCTGAGCCGTTCCGCAGCTTCGTATGAAGCGTGAACCTCCCATCATCCTCTTTACGAATATGGGTTGCCTCTTCATATGAGCTGATGCGCAGCTGATATTGTTCCGCTACCTTGCGGTAATAGACCAGCGCCTCATGGCGAAACGGCTTGTCGTGCGGCGTAGTAAACGGCACGCTGCCGATTTCGAGAAGCTCCGGGGTGCTGAAGAATTGCAGATGCGTAGGATAACGGTAAATCGAATGGACCAGGCAATGCTTTTCAATTACTAAAGGATTAAGCCCTATCCGTTGTAATTCAATGGCTGCAGACAGTCCGCACGGACCGGCGCCAATAACTATGGCTTGTTCCAACTTAATCTCCTCCGTGTGACATGTTGTGTGGCGTTGCGATTTGATATTAGAAAATATCTTCAAGTTCCATGTTAACGGAAAGTGGAGTCCATTTCCATGGCGCATACTTACAAAAAGTTAACAATATTTATCGCTCTCTTCCTCCAGTTTCCGTACAAAGTATGTTATATTATTCTCATTGACTCATTGACTCATTGAATAACATAAAAAGACGGAGGGTATTCCATGACAACTTCCACAGCTGCATCTCGTTCCGGTCAATCGTTACCACGGCCGGAGGCGATGATTTTCGATATGGACGGAACGCTGTTCCGGACGGAAACGCTGCTTATCCCTGCGTATCACCGATTGTTCGATCAACTGCGAAGCGAAGGGCTGTTCGAGGGGCCTACACCGCCGGAGGAGTTGATTCTAAGCTCTCTTGGCATGCTGCTTGAGGCGATCTGGAAGCGAGTCATGCCGGATGCCAGCGATGAAGCAAGACAGCGCGCGGACGATTTATTGCTGGAATACGAGCTTGCCGGCTTAACGGAAGGCCACTCGGAACTGTATCCACAAGTGCGTGAGACGCTATCGGAGCTTCATAAGGCGGGCGTAAAGCTATTCGTGGCGAGCAATGGCTTGGAGGATTATGTCCAAGGTGTCTCTGATGCTCACTGTTTAACAGAATTATTTACGGGAATCTACAGCGCGGGCGGAAGACAGACATCTACGAAAGTGGAGCTTGTTCATCTACTGCTTCAGGAACATAATATTGCCTCCGCATGGATGGTCGGAGACCGTTCTTCGGATGTGGAAGCGGGCAAAGGAAATGAACTGACCGTTATCGGCTGCCAATATGCCGGCTTCGGAAGAGAGGAAGAGCTGCAAGGCTCCGACTGCTTCATATATCAATTTGAGGAGTTGCTGGAGCTGTACCGAACTTCTGCACGAAAATAACAATAGCCACATGTAAAAGGCGCAGCCCGAACGATGGGCTGCGCCTTCTGTACTATGAATCAGAGAGAGCTTGAGGAGGATTCAACATTATCCTCATTGGTTGCAGTATCCGCCGCTTCCTCCTCGGCGCGAGTGTCGTCAGAGTGCAGATTCGCAAGTATAGGGCGGTTATTCTTCTGCTTATAGAGCCACGAGGCGTACTCTAACGGCCGTGTAATGGCCAGACGATACGTTTCCCGATCGCCAGTGCGGATGAATACTTCACGGGCCGGCTTCGGATTGACTTCAAGCAGCCATACATGCCCGCTGCGATCGATTGCCAAGTCGAGCGCCAGCTCGCACAGGGCTCCATATTTCTGCTCCAGGAACTGGGCGATCTCCAAGCTTGCCTCTTCCGCCTCTTTTTTGACAGCTTTCATCCGCTCTTCATCGCCAATCCATTGACGCAGCAGTTCATCCATGCGGACCGCTTCACCACCGCCATGCAAATTGGACGTAATGCTCTTTATGGCACCGACGCGTCCGGCACAGCCCGTCACAGCCCATTTGCCTGAGCCATTTTTCTGCACGAGCATGCGATAATCGTGCACTCTTCCGCTTGGAAGGTTGAGGGAGATGCCCTGTTGGACCAAATAGCGCTCCTTGGCGTTCCAAGATGATAATTTGGCTGACAATTGGGAGAACGTCATCTTTTGGGGACGGATGATGCGGCGTTGATGGTCGCGTCCCTGAACGTAGACAGTCTGCGTGTTGGAGCGGATTCGCTCTATGCGCAGTATGCCGCGTCCGCCAGTTCCATTAATCGGCTTCAAGTATACGAGGGGAAATTGCTTCAGCAAGAGCTGTACATCTTGCACAGATGAGTACAATCGAGTGATAGGAAGGTGCTGCTTGACGTAGGACACGGTCGAGAGTACTTGATAAATCGTCCATTTGTTGCGCAGCGGCCGATTCAGGAACAACAAGTGATTGTACTTGCTGCGAAATCGCTTTAACTGTTCAAAGCGGTAGCTCTTTTGGATACGGCAGCGGTCAAAAATCATATTCGGAAACCGGGTCCATTTCCGTGACCAGCGGCCGGTCTCCGGATGATAGCACATCGCATAAATACGTTGCTGTTGGTCATCGACATCTTGCGGCGTGAATACATATACGTCAAGTCCGATTTTTTTGCCCGCTGCAATCATTTTCTGATAGATGGGCCGTTCTTCAAGCTGTTTGTGATCATTCAAGTAAAGGGTTAGTATACCAAGAACCGGTTGAGCCAAGCGTGTTCACCTTCCTCTCGTCATCCGCTTGGTTTCGCGAGGAATGTGCTATATTGAAAAATGCGCTCCAGCGAGCGTTTGCGAATGTGAGGTTCATCAAATTTCATCGGTTTGGCATTCGCCTCGAAGAACCAGATGCCGCCGCCTGCGTCTACGCCCAAGTCCATTGACATTTCACCCAGCGTATATTCGGAGCCGCGTTCGACTTGGCGTGCGATGACAAGCGCGGTGTTTTTGGCCCGTACGAATATTCGCCTCGATTGCTCTGATCCGAAGATGGTCGTGAGCAGCTTCTCGGGATCGTCGATGCTTCCTCCGCGCGGCACGTGTGTCGTAATGCTCATGGAACCGGCTACCCTTGCGCCGACACCGGTAATGTCCCACTGCCCCTTGCTGTTCTTCTGCACCAATACTCGCAGATCAAAAGGGCGGCGGTTAATCGTTGCGAGCGAAATGCCCTGCTGCACAATGTAATCATATTGTCCTGCTTGCTTGCGAATACGGGTCCACAGCTTGGATATGGTGGCGCATTTGTAGGAGGTGTTTTTCTTTTTATCTTGTATCTTCAAGCGAAATTTCAACGCTTTCGTATGATTGACGCGGAGCGTCATGATGCCTACCCCGGCTTTCCCCGTTTCTGGCTTTAAATAGAGATAGGGATGTTTATGCAGCATTTTGCCTAAGGAAACGGATGTCTTTAACCGCCTTGTGGAAGGAATGAATTTTCGGGTAGTGCGCGACTTCTTCAGCCACTCGAACAAATGCCATTTGTTAAAGAAATATGGATTGAACATGCGAATGGTCGGATGGGCGATAATTTCTTCAATTTTGCTGCGGACTGAAGGCAGGTTCTCATCCTCTCGAAGTGGGATGCGGTTATATACCACTTGAGGCAGCGGGAACCATTCCTGCTGCCATGCCTCCTTATCAAAATGGTACGAATGTCCAATCACACGCCTTGCATGAAGCTTTAAATCTTTGGCCGTTATAATATACACGATAAATCCAAGTTCTTTTCCAGTTCGTAAAATGTCGATAAAATTGTCCCGGTTGCCGCGAAAATTTTCTTTGTCATCATCTATCGTGAGGATCGCTACTACGGGAAGCTGCTCTTGATCCAACATGCTCACGTCGATTCCTCCCTGCGAAATTTGCTCAGGTACAGGCAGTGTTCTAGGATGTGCTCAATCGACGATTGCCCTTCGTTTTTTAATGAGGGATGCTTGAAGATAGAGCGCCCTGGCTTCGCATTGGCCTCAAACATCCACACCTGCTCATCGCGGTCAATGCCGAGATCAAACCCGAGTTCTCCCAATAAATGAGGGTGATTGCGTTCGATGGCTTCTGCCAATTCGATGGCGACCTGCTTGGAATTATCTAACACCTCTTCTGCACGTGCACCGAACGCGCGCTGGAGTGCCTGCTCTGGTGTCATGAGCCTCCCGCCGTTCTTCACATGCGTGGTCACACTGCCTTTCCCCGCTTTTTTGGCTCCAATGCCGACGACGACCCATTTATCCTCTCCGTCCTTATGCATATGGAATCGGAAGTCGATGGGACAACCGTCGATTTCGATGAGGCGCACCCCTTGCTGAACGACATAGTTGCGCAAGGAGCGTCCATGTCTTGCTTCAAGCATTCGAATCAAGCTCGAGAACTGCTTAAAGCGCAGAAGCACATTTTTGCCGTTGTTTGTATAGCGGGCGAAGTAGCCTTTCTTAGGCAAATAAGTGAGCCGGTAAATGCCGATGCCCAAGCTGCCGGCGGTCGGCTTGTAATAGACGAACTGATGCCGATCCAGCATGGCGCGGATGATGTCGGGTGTCGGATTCATAATGGATTCGGGAACGTACCGATTCGCATTCAATTCATCTTTCAACAGAGCGTACACATCGGATTTATTAAAAAAGCTCCAGTTAAAGAACGGTATTTTCTTCTTCATAAAACGTTCGCGGAGTGCGTTGATGGACGTTGATGTTTCCGCCCTGCGGCTCGGCAGGCGGTTGTATACGACATCGGGGAGCGGAACCGTCTTCCGCACCCACGCACCTGAGTCGGTAACGAAGAAAGCATGCACTGTGTCATTTTGCCAATTGACGTCGCGCGGACTGAAGGCGAAGACGTAGGCTTTCTTGTTGCCGGAGCGCAGAATTTGCTTAATAAAGCCGGTGCGGCTGCCGAATGGACTCGTGGTTGAACGTGAAGAGGTGTCGGACATGACGCCGATTAAAGGGCCCAACTGCAAGTCACCCTCGTGTTCATTCAGCAAATAGACGAGACCGGACTTAGGCACTCGAAACGAACTTCGCAAGCCGGCCGTAACATACAGATGTTTGCCGGGTTTTTTAATCGGTTTGACCGTGGCGGGTATGCTGGTTTTCCCCAACCTGAGCCGTACGGACTTTTTTCCGGCAAGCTTCAACTGCTTCAACAGTGAGTTGGACACGTATAAGATCTTCTCGGAATTTGGCGTCAAATGGACGTTGCATACCGTCAAACTCATGGACTAACCCTCCTAAGATATCGAACCATTACATAGCGCGCATACAATATGGGGTTCTCCACGGATTTTATGGCGGCTTCCTGCTCGCCCGTCTGCCTGAAAACCGACCTGCCCGGCTTGGAATTGACTTCAAGGAGCCACAGGCGGGCTTCACGGTCAATTCCGAAATCGAGACCGACCTCAGTCAAACGACCGTGGCGCGCTTCTAGAATCGGTGGAATGATTTCGCTGTAAGAGCGAAGCTGTTGCACGAGACGTTGTACGTGTTCTGGTTCGAATTGGCTTTCCAAGAATGGAACGACCGAAACGGCATGACCGCCTCCATGTAAGTTCGAAGTGATGCTGTGCTGCCGCCCGACACGGGCGGCCATTCCCGTAAAGCTCCAACGCCCCTTCTCATTTTTTTGCATCAGGATACGTATATCAAACGGTTCACCTGTTTGCGTAACCAAAGTTAAGTAGGGCTGCACGATAAATTTACGCTTGCCGATGAACCGGGCAATCCATTTCAATCCTTCACCGGGATGCGCAAAGGTACGATGGATTGGGCGATTGCGTTCGTCCCGGCCGCGAAGATGCAAGTAAGCTCCAAGGACAGAAGCATCTCTTTCATTACCGGCAGATGCATCGCTGCCGAACAGGCGGCGAACATGAAGTGTGGATTTGCCGTGCGTTCCACCGTGGGGCTTAAGAAATAGTTCTCCCCCGCACTCGTTCAACTGGTCGGCTAAACTGCCTGCTCCGGCGAACAATCGGGTTCTGGGCAAAATGTCAAGTAAGAACGGTTCCTTGGATAATGATTGGTATACGTCCCATTTTCCACGCAAGCCGATGCCGAGCAAGGTGACATTTGCATCCCGTATCAGTCTGGCAATAGCGGTGCGGGTTTTTCGATATTGGTTGCTATTGGAATAAGCGCAGCGGTCATATAAGAGTGAAGGCAATGGGACGATGCGTTGCACCCATCCGTGTGTGCCGTAGACATACCCGCTTACGGTAAGGTCGTGCCAATGAACCCAACGCGGAGAGAAGACGACGACCTGTACGCCGTACTTGTGACCGATCTTGCACAGCTTGCGGCAATACGCCGCTTCGGTAAATGGAGGTGATCCTTGCGAATCGCATTCTAGCACGCCAAGCGCATATTCCTTTGGCTGGTCTTCACTCATCTATGCCACCTCCTCAGAAGCCGCTAAGAAAACGGGAATACTCGACAATCTTGCGTACGGAAGGCCGAATCTTATTGTCATTCAGGGGCGTATTGTCATTTTTGGAAGGCTTGGAATTTACCTCGAGAAGCCATACTCTACCGGAGGAGTCCACGGCAAGATCGATGCCTAATTCCCCGAAATGAGCGGGGATGTGCGTATCAACGCCTCGCGCAATATCAAGCGCCGCTTTTTTTAGACGGACATGAACATCGCTCTTGGTATTAGAAGGGAGATTCGCCTTATTGACAGCTTCCTTCACCGTGCTGAGCGAGCCGCCGCGTGCCAGATTCGATACGAAATGTTGGGTGCTTGCGATGCGGGCGACGATGGAGGTTATCGTCCATTTGCCGGTAGCATTCTTCTGCACGAGCGCGCGGAAATCGACCGGACGCTTTCCGTGATCGATTAACGTCAGCCCCTGTTGAATCTGGTACCGGTTGTTCTTCATTTTGCTCGACAGACTGGAGAACAGCTTAAGCAGGCTGGTGTATTGTTGGCGTTTCGTGCCATTGATGGTGGAATACATGGCCTGATAGCCGCTGTCCTGCATACGGGTTATGCGGACGATACCTTTCCCGAGACTGCCTCTTGCGGGCTTGAGAAACACCGTATTGTAGCGGGAACACATCGACTTTAACATCGTGAAGTTCCGCAACAAATGCGATTCAGGCAAATACCGGGCGAGTTCCGCATCATGCTGCAGCGCATCGAATACCTCGGTTTTATCCAAAAACTTTTCATTGAAAATGTGGGACTGATACCGTGATTTTACTTCTTTCATAAAATGCTGTACGCTAGGTTTGTTCTCCAGTTTGCGTGAGGTCAAGCGGTTGTTGATTACGTCGGGAACAGGCGTGTTTGTCTTCTGCCAGCTTCCGTTTGCGAAGACCCAAGCTTGCACGATGTGCAGATCCTGAATTTGTTCAGGAGTGAAGAAACAGACCAGTGCCCCTTGAGATCGGCAGGCATCTACGAGTTCCTTGCAGAACATCGTAATTTGCCCGAACGGCTTATCCGGGGTATCGGGGCGATCACGGCTGATTAGCACGCCGATGAGAGGGCCGAGACAGAGTGTCTGACTGGACGGCTTGTAGACGATTCGAAGCGAGTGGCCCGAGAGGAGTCCCATGCTTCGTGCAAGAACATGATTCATTCGTAGCCCGTCAAAGCGGGGAATCGGTACGACCGACACACGGTGCTTGAAGGAGCCGAAACGCAGGGTAAGGGGCTGATTAACGGGAATTTTCCACTGTTTGACGATTGCTTCGCCCAACATGAGCACTTCTTCTCGCAAGATGCCGGAGCTTACCACCTGGAGCGTCACTTTAGATTTAGACATGAAGGATCTCCTTCCAACAACAACTTGCAGTCATTCATACGGTAAATACCCGCATGGGTCGATACAGGCAAACCGTATACGTTAATTCATCATATGAGGACATATTTCCCTTGGTGATGACCTACATCAGGAAAAGGAGGGAGAGACATGCCCAATTGGCTTTTTATTGTGTTTAGTGTCTGCGTAGCTGCCCTGGTCGGTGGAGTGACGAACCATTTTGCTATAAAAATGCTGTTTCATCCGCGCGAACCGGTTCGAATTGGGAGATGGCGTGTCCCGTTCACTCCTGGACTCATTCCGAAACGGAGAGAGGACATCGCAGCTTCATTAGGAGAGGTTGTGTCCGAATATTTAGTGACAAGCGACGGGCTTCGCGTCATGCTGGACAGACCCGATGTGCGGGAGCGTGCGGTTCAGGCCGTCACGCAGTATATCGAGGCGTGGCTCAAGGATGAACGTACCGTGAAGCAATGGACGGCTTCTTTGTTCCCGAATGAAGAGTGGGATGAATTGAAGCTCCGGCTAGCTTCGCGTCTGGATCGATTGACAGAGCAGGGGCTTACATCCTGGCTGACTGCCAAGGGATGGGACGAACGCCCGTTATCCGAATGGATTCCAATCGGAACGGAGGAGTCAAGGCAGCGCATGTCGGACAATGCCGCGGCCGCAGTGCTGCACTCGCTTCAGAAAGAGCTGACGTCACTGCAGGGTCAGCGCATGTTAACCCGAATGGCGAAGGAGGTCATTGACCGTGCCCAAGGTTTCTTCGGCGCCATGGCGGCTATATTTGTAGATGAGGATAAGCTCGTCTCCCGGATGTCGCCTGTCATTATAGAGCAGTTGCAATCGCCTGCGGTGCAAGCTGCGGTATCGCAGTTCATATCCGGTAAGCTTGCCGAATGGGTAAGCCTGCCGCCTGCGCAATTGGTGCGTGCATGGGCAGATTTGAAGGACGAGGAAGATGCGATGGACTTCGTTATCCGGAAATTGCAGTTATGGATTCAATGGGATCAGCGCTTAGAGCGGTTGGCGGAGGTGAGGCCGGCACAATGGCTGGATGAAGTGAAGTCGGCCTGGATGCCTTACGTTCCGCGTATCGTCAATGGAGCTATAACGCTGATTGACCGCAATCTGGATCAGATTGTCCGGGCGGCACGATTAGAGGAAGTCGTGCGCTCTCAGGTGGAGCAATTTCCGGTAGAACGGTTGGAGACGATTATTTTGAGCGTCTCAGGCAAAGAATTCCGGGCGATTACGTGGCTGGGGGCGTTATTGGGCGGAATTATCGGCCTGTTCCAGTCGTTTGTTCTGCTAGCTGTCGGATAAACGTCATAAATGGGAATGAAACGGTGAAATGAACTGTGTTATGCTGACTAATGTATTTTTTCCGAAAGGATGAGATGAAATGAATGTATATGACAAAGCTCATGATTTAGCACGCGCTCTGCAATCCTGCGAGGAGGCTCAATCCGTCGAAGAAGCGATGAAAGCAATTGAAGGAGATACAGATAGCAAACGCATGCTTGACGATTTCCGTGCACGCCAGATGGATATGCAGCAGAAGATGATGACTGGGGAAATGCCGGCACAAGAAGAGATGGAGAAGATGGAGAAGATGTTTGAGGTCATCAGCATGAATCCGGACATCGCCCGTCTGTTCGATGCAGAACGCCGTCTTGCGGTTATCATTCAAGACGTAAACAAGATTGTCTCTGAATCGCTAGGTCATCTGTATCAATAAGGACATCAGTCATCATTCATGAATGTCATGCATACGCTCTAGTATAGGACAAGAGCACGGCTGATTGCCTATGTCGCCGTGTCGAAAGCAAGGAGCGTAGCCATGATGAATAAAATCATGAATTCGGCCTCCGTCGGGCGCCGCAGGTGGAAGCATGTCGTGTATATTGCATTGGTCTTGGCCATGCTGCTTGTCGTGCTGCCCACCATTTCATTGAAGGAAGGCCTGACGCCGGCAGTCTGGTTCGGCATCGTGTGGGCAGCGTTCGCCCTGCTGGTCATCGCCGCCCATTTGCATCGCTTGCTCCGGGTGGATGAAGAGACGGAGCGACGGCTGAAGCACATTAAGCGGGAGAAGGTGCGCCGGTGGAAAGTACGGTTGACGCAGCGCACAGAGCGGATGAAGTAACATAACGAAGAGCCCTTGACTGCATTCACGCAGGAAAGGGCTCTTTTGAAAGGCTGATATCAGTACGAGATCAAAAGGGACATCAGGATATTGCGGTCTCCAAAGCGACTTCAATCATATCATTAAAGGTGGTCTGGCGTTCTTGAGACGACGTCTGTTCTCCGGTCAAAATATGATCGCTTACGGTCAGCAATGCGAGCGCTTGAATCTGGTGCTTCGCTGCCAGCGTGTAGAGCGCCGCCGCCTCCATTTCTACCGCAAGCACACCGTACCGTCCCAGCTTCATCGTCATTTCTTCATTGCCGCCATAGAAGAAATCAGAAGACAGAATATTGCCGACGCACAGGTTCAACCCTTTCGCAACACCGATATCATAAGCGCTCCGCAGCAGGTCGAAGCTGGCAATTGGCGAGTAATCATACCCAGGGAACGTATGCTGATTAAGGGAAGAGTCCGTGCATACGGCTTGTGCCAGCAGGACGTCGCGCAGCTTGACATCTTGTTGAATTGCACCGCATGTGCCTACGCGAATGAGCGTTTTGCAGCCGTAATCTTGAATGAGCTCCGTAGCGTAAATGGAGAATGAAGGAATCCCCATTCCTGAGCCCTGCACGGACACAGGCTGCCCTTTATACGTGCCGGTATACCCCAGCATGCCTCTGACTTGATTATAACAGACGGCTTCCGTTAGAAACGTCTCTGCAATATACTTCGCCCGCAGCGGATCTCCCGGCATCAAGACGATGGGGGCGATGTCTCCGGCTTTCGCTTCCAAGTGAACACTCATGTTGAATCCCTCCATGTTATCGTTAATAGTGAACCAAGCGCCTTCCATTTTAAACACTCACATATTTGAAAGCGGTTACTACCTAGTCTTAACGATACCATGAATCTCAATCCTGTTTCCGTGAAGCAGTCGCCCCAGATTCTGTGAACAATTTCACCAAAATTATGATTGGTATTTAACTGAAACGCTTACATTTTGGATTTATAATGAAGACAAGCCTCGTGACAAAGATAGCTTTAGGTGCGTATTAAAAGGTCGCTTTTGAACAATCCGTTAGCGTAATTTGGACGCCGAACCGCATTCTGAACGCCATTTGCGGGATGACGTAACGTCCTGCATGTCGTCGCACATGGATTGAAGCCGTTCCAAATCGGTAATGTAAATATACTTTTGCTGCATGACTAAGATGCCTTCTTCATGGAAGTCGCGCATCACTTTGGAAATGGATTCGCGTGTTACCCCAATCATGGTGGACAGCAGGTGATGCGTTAATTTACATTCAATTTTGAAAGCGGATTCATGAGGCTTTCCTAAATTGTAGTACAGATCCAGAATCAAGTTGGCTGCTTTCAGCCTAACGTCCAAATAGGACAAGTAGCGCACTTTATGATTCATTACGCGCAAATGGTCGAGTAAGCGTTGGTATGCGCGGCGCAATATTGCGGGATGCTCGTCCATCACACGCAGAAAGTCCGGTCGGCTGATGACCCAGAAGTGAGAAGGCTCCATCGTCTCGATCGAAGCGACGCGATGCTGATGGTCTGCAATCGCTTCCATTTCTCCGACGACATCGCCGGGAAACTGAAAGTTGAAAATAATTTCTTTATCTTGATGAAGGCGGTACACCTTGACCAAGCCTTCGCGAAGAATATATAAGTCTGTGCCTTGATCTTCTTCATAAATTAAAATCTGACTCTTCTTATAGCTGCGAGCTTTAAGCAAGGGGGCGATGTCTTCGCATTCTGCAGCAGTCAAATCTTGAAACATGAAGACATCGCGCAAATCATCAATCATGGGTGCCTCCTATCCCGACAGGATTGCCGGATGCAAGGACCTGTCGCAGAACTGTATTTATCTTCTATCCACATATTACATGACGGGGGCAAGTTAATCCAATAGAACGTCTTGGCAAGAACGGCGACACCAAGAAAAGGACATGAGACAGGAGTGGTTACAAATGTTCGAACGAGTATGTGTTATCGTCATGGACAGCGTAGGAATCGGGGAGATGCCTGATGCGGAAGCCTTCGGAGACCAAGGTGCGCACACGCTCGGCCATATTGCGGAGCGGGTGCCTTCCATGCGTTTGCCGAACTTGCAGGCGCTTGGGCTCGGCAATATAGCCCCGCTTCCGCATATGGAAGAGAGTCCTTCCCCATCAGCATTCTACGGCAAGATGGCGGAGACGTCGGTCGGCAAGGATACGATGACGGGACATTGGGAGCTGATGGGCTTGCATGTCGCGATCCCGTTTCAAGTGTATCCTTCTGGCTTTCCTGAACCGCTTATCCGCATCTTTGAAGAGCGGACAGGACGGAAGGTGATCTGCAACCGTCCGGCTTCCGGTACCGCTGTATTGGACGAATACGGGGAAGAGCAGATGCGCACAGGGGCATGGATTGTATACACCTCCGCGGACAGCGTATTTCAAATCGCGGCACATGAGGAAATCATTCCACTCGAAGAGCTGTATGCCGCCTGTCATGTTGCCCGAGAGCTGACGCTCGAAGCTCCATACGCCGTAGGACGGATTATAGCGAGACCTTACGTCGGAAGTCCAGGGCAGTTCATCCGGACCCCGAACCGGCACGATTACGCCCTTGCCCCGCCAGGGAAGACGCTGCTCAATCATCTGTCGGAGCACGGCTATGATGTGCTCTCTGTGGGCAAGATTAACGACATTTTCTCGGGCAGCGGCATTACGCAGTCCTATCCGACCAAGAGCAACGCTCATGGCATCGAGACAACGCTGGCGCAGTTGGATGCCCATTTTCGCGGCTTGTTGTTTACGAATTTAGTTGATTTTGATTCGCTATATGGTCACCGGCGCGATCCTATAGGCTATGCCAGCTGTCTGGAGGCGTTCGATCAGTCGCTGCCCGAGTTGATGCAGCGCATCGGGGAACGGGACCTGCTCATCATTACGGCGGATCACGGAAACGATCCGATTCATGCGGGAACTGATCATACACGTGAATACGTGCCGATTTTGCTATATAATCCGCGGTTCGCGCAGAGCGGCGCTTCCATCGGCATCCGCTCCACCTTTGCCGACTTGGCTGCCACGTTGGCTGATAACTTCGGCGTCCCGAGTACGGGTCATGGGACCAGCTTTCTTTCGTTGCTTGCGGTCCAGTGACGCGCTCAATCCTATACATTGAACTACCGAATTGGATGGTTTTAAGAGTGCGTGTTCGAAAAGGGACTTTTTGAATGGCCTCAAAAAGGGGTTATGTATTCAGAAAGATATTAATGACACTCAAGGGGGAAAAGGTCATGAAAAAATCAATGCTGCTCGTATTATCCGCTATTCTGTTGTTCTCGTTTGCGCTGGCAGGCTGTGGAAGCAAGCCTAGCGAATCGTCATCCAGCGGTTCAGCACCTGAAGAGAGCGGAGGCAAAAAGCTGAAGGTCGGCATGGTTACCGACATGGGAAGCGTCAATGACAAATCGTTCAACCAAAGCGCATGGGAAGGTCTGCAGAAGCTGAAGGAGGACTTCGGCTACGAAGTGAAATTTTTAGAGCCGAAGAACGACGCGGAAGTCATTCCAAGCTTGAACCAATTCGTGAAGAATAAATACGACTTGACATGGGCTACGGCCGAAACACTCGATGCGGCAGTGAAGCAGATCGCTTCCGAGAATCCAGATGCGAAGCTCGGTATCATTGACGCAGGGGTGGAAGTTCCAAACGTAGCTTCGGTCTTGTTCAAAGAAAATGAAGGAGCCTTCTTAGTAGGGGTTATTGCTGGATTAATGACAAAATCCAATAAAATCGGTTTTGTTGGCGGCATGGAAATCCCGGTCATCAAGCGCTTCGAGGCTGGATTCCGGGAAGGGATCAAGGCGGTAAATCCGGATGCGTCGTTCAAGCCGCTCTACACCGGGCAATTCGTCCGCGTAGATATGGGGAAATCAGCAGCTTCCACGCTGTATAACGAGGGCGTCGATATTATCTTCCACGCATCCGGCTTAACGGGCAACGGCGTGTTCAATGAAGCGAAAGAGCGCGTAGCCCGCGGTGAACGTGTCTGGGTCATCGGCGTCGACAAGGATCAGTCGCTTGAATTCGGAGATGAAATTACGCTGACGTCGATGATTAAGAAAGTGGATGAAGCGGTATATCAAATCTCGAAGGATTTGGCTGACGGGAATTTCCCTGACGGCAAAATCACTTATATGGGCTTAAAGGAAAAAGGGGTCGACGTGGCGCCGACTTCTAGCAAGAACGTGCCGCAAGACATTCTCGATAAGGTAGAACAATATCGTGAACAGATTATTGAAGGTAAAATCCAAGTGCCAACGACGTAATTAACCATTTTCGTTTCCCCGCCAGCAGTATGTGGCGGGGAAACTCGTTACGGAGGGGAACGCCATGCATAACGGAGACATCGTACTGGAGCTCAAAGGGATCACGAAGCGTTTTCCCGGAATTGTTGCTAACGATCAAATTAGCCTGCAGCTCAGAAAAGGAGAGATCCATGCTCTCCTTGGAGAGAACGGCGCGGGGAAATCGACGCTGATGAATATTGTATTCGGCTTGTACCAGCCAGATGAAGGGATTATCGAACTAAACGGACAGCCCATCGTGATGGATGGCCCGAATAAAGCGATCGAGTGCGGTATAGGCATGGTGCATCAGCATTTCAAGCTAGTTCCTCCGTTTACCGTGACGGAGAATATCATTCTTGGCATGGAACCAAAGCGCGGCTTCGGCACGGACTTGAAGGGCGCCGCCAGCCGGATTGCTGAGCTGTCTAAGCAATACGGGCTGAATGTTAATCCGGAGGCCAAGATTGAATCGATTTCGATAGGCATGCAGCAACGAGTTGAAATAATGAAGACACTGTACCGAGGGGCGGAGATCATTATCTTCGACGAGCCGACTGCGGTACTTACTCCGCAGGAAATCACCGAGCTGCTTCAAATCATGAAGAGACTCGTGGATGAAGGGAAATCGATTCTGCTCATCACGCACAAATTGAAGGAAATTATGGATGTCGCTGACCGCTGCACCATTATCCGCCGCGGGAAAATGATAGAAACCGTGACGGTAGCCGATACGAACCAGGAAACGCTGGCGGAGAAGATGGTTGGGCACCGCGTGCAGTTCAAGACCGACAAGAGGCCCGCGAATCCGCAAGATTCGCTGCTCGACATTGCCAATCTGGTCGTGACAGCCGAGAACGGGCAGCGGGCGGTCGACGGGATCTCTCTATCCATCCGTGCGGGGGAAGTTGTAGGTATCGCCGGCGTAGATGGCAATGGTCAAACGGAGCTGATCGAAGCCATTACCGGCATGCGGCCGATTGAGTCGGGCACCATTCGGCTTGAAGGCCGGGATGTCAAGCACGGTTCGCCGCGAACGGCGTCCGAAGCGGGTATTTCGTATATTCCACAGGATCGCCACAAGCACGGACTCGTTCTCGATTTCGACGTTAGCGAGAATGCGGTGCTGAAGTCATATTATGAGGAACGCTTCAATCACAAAGGTCTGCTGGATCGGCAGGCGATAGAGGAGGTTGCGGAGCGGCATGTCGAGCAATTCGACATCCGTACGCCAGGCATTCATACACCGGTGCGCTCCATGTCCGGCGGCAACCAGCAGAAGCTGATTATCGCTCGGGAAATCGCCAAGGAGCCGAAGCTGCTCATCGCGGCTCAGCCCACGCGAGGCCTCGATGTTGGGGCTATCGAGTTCGTGCATAAGCAGTTGATTGCCGAGCGTGATAAGGGGAAGGCGGTCCTGCTCGTGTCGTTCGAGCTGGATGAAATCATTAACGTCTCCGATCGGATTCTAGTTATGTTCAATGGCAGGTTCGTAGGCGAGACGACCCCGGAGACGACATCGGATCAAGAGCTCGGTCTGTTGATGGCAGGCAAGCATCAAGGAGGGGATCGGGGATGAACAAGCTTAAAGCGCTGTTTGCGGGAGAATCTGTTAAAATCTCGTTATTATCGATCGTCTTGGGCCTGCTTATCGGCGCTATCGTCATGATCGCCGGAGGCTATAATCCGCTGCTCGCCTATCAGTCCATGCTGGAGAAAATTTTCGGCAATGCCTACGATATGGGTGAGGCGCTGCGCGCGATTGTGCCGCTTATCTTCACTGGGCTTGCCGTCGCAATCGCATTTCGCGCCGGGATGTTCAACATTGGGGTAGACGGTCAAATTGTGATGGGCTCACTCGGCGCGCTCATGGTCGGCAATATGATTTCTATGCCGCCGATCATTCATGCGATTGTAGCTATCATTGCCGGAACACTGCTTGGCGGATTATGGGGTGCCTTGGTTGGAGTGTTGAAGACGAAGCGGGGCATTAATGAAGTCATATCCTGCATCATGCTGAACTGGACGGCATTGTACCTTAGCCATATGGTCATCAAAGCGTTCATGGCCGAAGAGGGGACATCACGCTCGCAGAGCATTCAGGAATCGGCCAGTATTCAAATTAATTGGTTGAGCGGACTGCTGGACGGAGCGCGCATTCATTGGGGCTTCGCGCTGGCGGTTGTTGCGCTGATCGCTTACCACTTCTATATGAACCGGACGAAGTGGGGATACGAGATTCGTGCGGTGGGGAACAACAATCATGCAGCCAAATATGCAGGGATGAACGTGTCGCAAGTCGTCATTCGCACGTTCTTCCTGTCGGGCATGCTGGGAGGTATGGTCGGGACGTTCGAGGTGCTCGGCGTCTTCAAATATATGGCGATCGCTTCAGCGACATCGGGACTTGGCTTCGACGGCATTGCGGTTGCGTTGCTCGGCATGAACGGGGCCTTAGGCATATTGCTGGCCGCGGCGCTGTTCGGTTCATTGATGTACGGCGCCCAAGGAATGAGCTTCGGTGCGAATGTTCCGGGGGAAGTAATTAAGATGGTCATTAGCATTATTATTTTCTTCGCTGCGGCTCCGGGCATGATCCGCTGGCTGCTCAATAAGACGAAGCGTTCCAAACAGGCGAATCGGGAGGGATAGCAGATGGAGATACTAGGGTTTTTGATAAACGGCACTCTCGTATTTGCAACGGCTCTTATTTTCGCTGCGCTGGGCGGCCTTATCGCCGAACGATCGGGTGTCATTAATTTGGGATTGGAAGGCTTTATGGTATCCGGCGCCTTTTCTTCCGCAGTTACTGCTTACTATGCGGAGCAAGCTGGACTCGGAGCGGCAGCGCCATGGCTCGGTTGCTTGGCCGCGCTGGTATTTACCGTCATCTTCTCCGGTATCCATGTCATCGCATCGGTCCGGTTCAAGGCCAATCAAGTTATTAGTGGTATCGTCGTCAATATGCTGGCTGCAAGCTCTACCTTCTTCATGGTGAAGCTGCTGTTTGACGGCGCGGCGGACACGCCGGTTATTACGAATGTATTCCATCGCATCCACATTCCGTGGCTGAGCGATATTCCGTTTCTTGGCAAAGCGCTGTTCCAGACGTATCCAACGACGTACATTGCTTTCATTCTAGTCATTATCGTCTATTACGTCATGTTCAAGACGCCGCTCGGGCTTCGCATGCGGGCGGTAGGGGAACATCCAGGCGCGGCGGACACAGCTGGGGTCAACGTGAACCGGCTGCGTGCATGGAGCGTTATGGTGGGCGGCTCGATTGCGGCGCTCGGTGGTGCTACGATCGCGCTGACGGCGAACAGCAGCTTTGCGTTCAATACGATTTCAGGGCAAGGATATATAGCGCTAGCCGCTGTTATATTCGGCCGTTGGCATCCGGTAGGGGCCATGGGCGCAGCTCTTTTCTTCGGCTTTGCTCAAGCACTGAAGGATCAGGTGCAGCTGTATGAATTCGCAAGGGCCATACCGACGGAAGTGTTCTATATGCTCCCCTATGTGCTGACGCTCATTGCGCTCATCTTTACGGTAGGCAAAGGCAGTTCCCCTGCCGCGTTGGGCCAGCCGTATGAACCAGGGAAACGGTAATCCCGACAGGACGGTACTGAATGTAGGATGCAATTGAATAGGAATCAGTTGAACCCGCTCTTTCTAGAATAAAGAGCGGGTTTTTCATGTTTTAAAAATATAAGAATTGCACTTTATTAAATGTTATGGATAATGGAATAAGTGTGCGTTTTGAGAACAATATTTCGAATTTTAATGTTTTTTTGGAAAATGTAGCTACAGCATTCCTTGAAAATGCTATTTGAAATTTTCAGAACGAAGGAGTATAATAACTTTCATCTGCTAATTCAGAACTCATTTAACAAATTGGTCATTTGGTCATTTAAGGAGGTGACAGTATGAAAACTCTTCGTTTTTTTTGGTCGGAATTGATGGCAATAGTTCGGTCCAAGGACGCCTTGATTCCGGTTCTTGGACTCCTGGTTATCCCCCTTATGTACAGTGGTGTATATTTGGTAGCTAACTGGGATCCATACAGCAATGTCAAAAACATACCTGTCGCTGTCGTCAATGAGGACCGGCCGGTTATGTTCGAAGGAAAGGAAATTGCCATCGGTCGCGAGCTTATTGAAAAGCTGCACGACAATGATGCGGTCCAATTTCACTTTGTAACGCGCCAAGAAGGGGAGCGCGGATTAAGCGAGAATAAATTTTACCTCTTAATTCGTATCCCAGAGGAGATGTCGCACAACGCGACGACGATTCTGGACACCAATCCCGAACCGATGAATCTCATTTATACAGAGAACAGCAGCTTTAACTTCTTGTCTGGGCAAATTTCAGATAAAGTGGTTCAAAACATCAAGTCGGAATTGTCGCAAAAAGTGACAGAGACGTATGTGGAGCAGATGTTCAATGCGATTGGGACAGTTGCGGAAGGGCTCGGTACGGCAAGTGACGGGGCAGGAATGATTGAGGATGGTCTGGGCCAATTAGGCGAAGGATTACAGAAATTCCGCGACGAGCTTAATTCTCAAGTGAATTCCAAAACTTCGGAAGCCGATTCGATGGTTCAGAAAATGATGGATGAGAACCGAGAGAAGCTGGATGAATTAATACATCAAGAGATTGATGAAGCGATGGATAAGAACAAGCCGAAGTTCGTTGATAAAATCCATCAGGAAATCGATACGGAAGCAAACAGATATACCGATATCGTGCATGACACCGTGCATGTCAAAATTGATGAGCTTGTCAATGAATATTCACTGCCAACGAAAGAGAAGCTGCATGAACAAATTGATAAGCAGTCAGTTAAATACGGAGATGAAATTCGCAAGAAATTACATGATGAAATTGATAATGCCTATGAGAAAAATATAAACAAGGTAATGTCAACAATCAGCCGGGAGCTCGACAAATCCATTAAAGATATGGAGCCGGTAGCTCGCACGAAGATGCATACCATCATTGATCGCGAATACGGCAAAATCGAAAGTTCTATCCAGAGCTCTATTCATAAATACATTGATGAGAAGGTCGACAAGCTGTTCGATGACGCGATTCAAAAGGGAAAAACGCAGCTCGAGCAAATTCAGGCCGATCTCGATCAATTGGAAGAGAAGCTGAAGCCTATCGGCGAGCAGTTGCCTCCGGATATGCAGCAGCAATGGGAAGATATGAAGAAGAAGCTGGAAGATGTCCGTGCCAAGATAGAAACGAGTCTGACTCCGGATAATCTGGAACAGCTGAAAAAGAAAGTCAAACAAGATTTGACTAACATGGTTGACAATGAATTGAACAAGGTTGGCAAGAAGCTTGTCAGCAAGCTGCATCACACAGCCGATACGAAATTTGACGAGATCTATCCGAAGGTTCGCTCGATGGCTCAGCAGGTCGCGATGTCCAAAACAAATGAACTCGCGCCGGCGTTGCTTGCCAAGGCGCACACGTTCGCGGAAGATACGTATCAGGAGAAATCGAAGCTGTTGACCGACAAATTGCATAAGCTCGTTGACGATAAATGGACGGAATATGAGCCTAAAGTGGTCAACAATGTTCATCACAAAGTGAATGATGAGCTGGATCGTGTCATGCCAGAAGTTATCGCGAAGATTCATCAGGCTACCGACGACAAGGTGAACAGTCTCGAACCTATGGCACGCGATATGATGCACGAAATGGCGGAAATGAAGCTGGATGATGCCGCCAAAAAAGTGCAGACGCTTATTTTTGAGAAAATGAGCGACATGCTGAATCAGGTAGAGAAGGCGCAAGATGCGATCAACGATGGATTCGCACAGCTGTTGGACGGTCAACAGAAGTTACTATCCGGCGGTGCAGAGCTGCGCGACAAGCTGAGGGAAGGTGCGGAGAAGGCAACACAGGATACAACCGACAAAACGTATCAATTCATTACGTCCCCTGTGAACAGCAGCAAGCAGGAAAATCATGATGTAACTACGTACGGTGTAGGAATGGCGCCTTATTTCCTGTCACTGGGCTTCTTCGTTGGAGCTTTAATGTTCTCGATGATTTATCCATTGTATGAGACGAGTGGACGTCCGCCTTCCGGGTTTGCATGGATGATGAGCAAGTACGGATTTATGATGGTAGAGAGCTCTCTTCAGGTTCTCATTTCGGGTCTCGTTGTTTTGAACGTGATCGGATTGCCAGTCATGAACGTTACGATGTTCTTTGTCGTCTGCGTGATGTCGAGCTTGACTTTCTTTGCTATGGTACAATTTTTCATAACGTCATTTGGAAATGTGGGGCGTTTTATTATCGTTATACTGCTGGTGCTCCAATTGTCATCGACAGCAGGATCGTTCCCAATCGAAATGGCGCCTGAGTTTTTCCAAATGCTGCATCCTTGGTTCCCGATGACGTACACGATCCGCGCTTTCCGCGGTGTCATTGCGCTTGAAGATATGGGCTATGTATGGATGAATTTGAGCAAGCTGTCAATCTTCCTTGTGCTTTCGCTAATCGGAAGCTTTGTCTTCTTCAGAATCAGCCATCGCAAGCTGGTGAAGCGTGAGCGAGTGGAGGCGGAAACGGGTACAGTAGTAACTGGTTAATTTGTAGATACGCGCACAATCTCAAAGACAGGCTGACGCTGGAATGTTTCTAGCGTCGCTTGTCTTTTTTTGCAACCGACTTTAAATATATGGTAATATAAAGACAGAGTACAACAGTTCGGTTATTAGGGGTGTAACAGATGGATGGACACGATGCGACGTTAACGAAGCACGAGCAGCTGCTTCATCATATTGAAAGTCTGAAGCCAGGGACGAAGATTTCCGTACGTAAATTGGCGAAGGAAATGTCGGTGAGCGAAGGAACGGCCTATCGAGCGGTAAAAGAGGCGGAAAGCATCGGCATCGTGATTACGAAGGAACGCATTGGAACGGTGCGGGTCGAGAAGAAGCCGCGCAATATGTCTGAACAGCTGACATTCGGCGAAGTGGTGGACATACTAGGCGGGCACGTGCTTGGCGGAAGCAGGGGACTCAGCAAGACGCTCAATAAATATGTCATCGGTGCGATGAAGCTCGATGCGATGGCCCGTTACATCGATGCCGGCAGCTTGCTTATCGTGGGGAACCGGGAAGATGCGCATCGTCTTGCGCTGCAACACGGGTCGGGCGTGCTTATTACAGGAGGGTTCGGTACGAGCCGGGAAGTGAAGCTGCTTGCGGATGCACTGGATCTGCCCATTATTTCTTCGAAGTATGATACATTTACGGTCGGATCGATGATTAACCGGGCGCTGTTCGACCGGCTCATCAAGAAAAAGATAATGATTATCGAAGATGTCGTGGCGTTGAAGGCGCAGATGTATGTGCTGCGACCGGTGAGCACGGTGCAAGATTTCGAGCGGATGCGGGAGGAGACGGGGCATAGCCGATTTCCAATCGTCGACGAATGGTACCGGGTTATCGGCATGATTACGTACAAAGATATATTAGGCGCAGCTTCCGATCAGACGATTGATAAACTGTATACGCGCAATCCGATTACGGTTAATTTGCAGACGACGCTCGCATCGGCGGCCCATACGATGGTATGGGAGGGGGTGGATTTGCTTCCGATTGTGGACCGCAACCGGAAGCTCATCGCCGTCGTAACAAGACGTCAAGTGCTGCAGGCGATGCGGGATGCGCGGAAGGAACCGCAGCTTGGAGAAACGTTCGATGACTTGATCTGGAACGGGTTTGATGAAGAACGCGACGATCAAGGCCGGTTGTTCTTCCGTGGTGTCATTACGCCGCAGATGGTGAACGGCTTCGGCTCTGTATCTGAAGGCATCTTGACGACGATTATAACCCAGGCCGCATTGCGGGCTGTCAAAGATGAGAGAAGTTATGATCATGTGATGGAAAATATGACGACATATTTCGTTCGGCCGCTACAGATTGAGGATGTAGTGACGCTTCATCCCGAATTTATTGAAATGAGCCGGAAATTTTGCAAGCTCGAGCTGGAAATTCGACATGGCGAGCATCTCGTCGCCAAGGCGATGATGACCGCGCAATCCATCGATCATGATTAAGGCACGTACTAATAGGGGAGGGACAGCGAATGGCACGCTGTCCCTTCTGCGCATTTATTTTTGCGGTGACATCAGTCTCTGAAAATGGCCGTGATTGCGCAGCCCTGCAAACAGGTTGAACAGCCCGATAACGAGCAGGACGGCGCCGACGATGACGCGGACCGTAGAACCGGTATAAATGAGCATTTGAATCGATGCCATAAATATAAGCATTAGCCCCATGCATACATTCATGCGTGCCGCATATAAGCCGCGCAGCATAGGCTCCTTCTGGCGCCTTGAACGGAAGCTGTAAAAAACGGACAGCGCCGATGTGAGACAAATGAGCAGCAGCAGGGCCCATTGTATCCATTCCGTCATGAAAGCAACTCTCCTTCATTGATGATGATGTGGGTCATTTTTCCTTAATAGTATCATAATTTGGGAGGCTGTCCTATTGGCTCGTGTTCAAAAAGAGGCTTTTTGAACAACTTCTATTGGAATGACAAATTTGTTGGCAGATACGTTTTGACGTCGACCCAGACGTGAAGCACTCCTTCTGTCAACAGCATTGTGCGCATCTGTACCGTATAATCCTTCGCATTGATATCCGGGTAAATTTTACGGGCGAGCAGGCCTTCCACCAGCTTGCTGTACTCGTCGATTTGGAACACGTCCCTGCCTTTCAATCCCGCTAAATCTTTCAGCAAACGCCGGCGGATTTCGGTTTCATCCGCTTGCGGAATGTCAGCATCGCTGCCTGATTTGTAAATATGCAGATCGATGCTGCGAATGATCGTCTTATGGTTTTTGTAGCGCAGCAAATCTTCCGTCTTCGCCTGATATTGGACCAAGCGGTCCTTCAAGTTCATATTCATCATCATCAGCTGATTGAACTGATGCAAATATACGGCATGGTAGATCGCTGCACCTACCACGATGCCGACGATGACGAGCGCCGTGTCGCTTAACCACCGTGGCACTGTATTGAGGCGCATGCTGCACCGTCTCCTTTCAACTTAGGAATGTCCGTTTACGAGCGTCCGCGGCAAATCCATTGAATGAGTTCCGTACCGAGATGCGCACCAACAAAGGAAACAAAAATGTACAGAAGCTGCTTGAACACAGGAGACAAATTGCCGAGCCAGAAGTTGCTCTCAATGACACGTATTGGATCGATGGTGCCGCCGACCGCGGCAACGACCGCCCATATTTTTAAATGCTCAGCGATGTGCTTCATCGTATCGACCGGCGACTGCAGCGCAATCACGGCCCCGATGCCGGCCAGCATGGAACCACCGAGCACCACGCCGAAGGCGATGAAGAAGTCCAGCAATGCCTTGGACATAAATGAGCCCATCATGGCCGCTCCTTTCGAATAGCTGAATGTCGGGGCTGCCAGCTAAGGACAAGAACCCCCTTGTACATGTATAGGATCTGTTCGCGGAAATATGATACAATAAGAGACGAAAATATGTTCGCATGATGCATTGGGATGAGGAGTGAATGGGATGGACCAGTTCGTGCATTTGCACGTACATAGTGAATACAGCTTGCTCGACGGGGCGGCGCGTATCGAAGCGCTTGCCGCACGAGCGGCCGCATGCGGCATGAAGGCGATTGCCCTCACGGATCATGGGGTTATGTATGGCACCATCGCCTTCTACAAAGCATGTGTGGCACATGGCATAAAGCCTATTATCGGCATGGAAGCATACGTGACGACCGGTTCTCTACATGAGAAGGGCTCGCGCAAGGAGCAGCCGATTTATCATTTGATTCTCCTTGCGAAGAGTGAGCAGGGCTATCGCAATTTAATGAAGATTTGCTCAGTCGGGCATCTGGAAGGATTTCATTATAAGCCGCGGGTCGATATGGCCACGTTGCGCAAGTATTCTGAGGGGATCATCGGGCTCAGCGCCTGCCTTGGGGGAGAAGTGTCCCAGCATGTGCTGCACGGCCGGAGCGAGGAAGCTCGCCAAGCGGCGGAGCGGTACCGGGATATTTTCCAGGAAGGGTTCTATTTGGAGCTTCAGGATCACGGATTGACTGAGCAGAAGAAGGTCAACATTGGACTTATCGCCTTGAGTGAAGCGACGGGAATTCCGCTTGCCGCGACCAATGACGTTCACTATATGAAGCAGGAAGATGCAGCGGTGCAAGACGTGCTCATCTGTATCGGCACCGGCAAGACGATTGAAGATGAAGGCCGTATGCGCATGGGCACGGATCAGCTGTATTTTAAATCTCAGGAAGAGATGAATGCGCTGTTCAGACATGTGCCGGAGGCGATTGCCAATACTTCGCGCATCGCAGAGCAGTGTCATGTGGAGCTGGACTTTGAGAAATCGGTGCTGCCGGCTTTTGAGCCGATCCCGGATAGGATGAAGGCTGCGGAATATTTGCGCCAGCTGTGCGAGGAAGGCTTGCAGAGCCGTTATTCAGCCCAGGCGGAGTGGTCTCAGGAAGCGTTCCGCCACAGCGCTCAGGAGCGGCTGCATTATGAATTGAACACGATCGAGAAGATGGGGTTTTCCGATTATTTTTTAATCGTCTGGGACTTCATTCGCTTTGCCCACGAGCAAGGCATCATGACCGGTCCTGGCCGGGGTTCTTCCGCAGGCAGTCTCGTTGCCTACAGCCTTCGCATTACGAATGTCGATCCATTGAAATATAAGCTGTTGTTCGAGCGGTTTTTGAATCCGGAACGGATTACGATGCCGGATATCGATATCGATTTCAACGACGAGCGCCGGGATGAAGTCATTGCCTATGTGGCGGATAAGTACGGCCATGACCGCGTCGCGCAAATCATAACGTTCGGCACGATGGCCGCCCGCGCGGCGGTGCGCGACGTAGGCCGCGTGCTGAATGTGCCGTACAATGAGACAGATCGCGTAGCGAAGCTCATTCCGAACCAGATCGGCATAACGCTCGATAAAGCGCAGCGAACGAGCAGCGAGCTGCGGGAATGGTCGGAGCGGGAGCCACGCATTGGCGAGCTTCTGACGATGGCATCGAAGGTGGAGCGGACGCCGCGCCATGCTTCTACGCATGCGGCTGGTGTCGTCATCAGCGAGGAGCCCTTGACGCATTACGTTCCGCTGCAGGCGGGTACAGAGGATATTGCGCTCACGCAGTACTCGATGGAGCATCTGGAAGCAATCGGTATGCTCAAGATGGATTTCCTCGGACTGCGTACGTTATCTATCATTGAGCGCACGTTGGAATGGGTGGAGAGCCGCACCGGATCTGCGCTTGATTTGAATGCGCTCGACGATTCAGATGCAGCAACGTATGCGCTGCTCACACGCGGCGACACGACAGGGCTGTTTCAGTTGGAATCGGCCGGAGTGCGGCGCGTGCTGCGGGAGCTGAAGCCTTCCGTATTCGAGGACATTGTATCCGTCGTGGCGCTGTATCGCCCGGGTCCAATGGAATTTATTCCGAACTACATTCAGAGCAAGCACGGGCTGAAGCCTGTGGAGTACCCGCACCCTGACTTGGAGCCGATTCTTCAAGATACGTACGGCATTATCGTCTATCAGGAGCAAATTATGCACATCGCCTCGAAGATGGCCGGTTTCTCCTTGGGCGAAGCTGATCTGTTGCGTCGTGCTGTGTCGAAAAAGAAGCGCGAAGTGCTTGACAAAGAGCGACAGCATTTTGTCGAAGGAAGTCGACGTCAGGGATATACGGAGGAAGAGGCGAATCGGGTTTACGACATGATCGTGCGGTTTGCGGACTATGGCTTCCCGCGTGCGCATGCAGCAGCATACGGGGTGTTGGCGTTCCAAACTTCATATTTGAAGGCACATTATCCGATGGAATTCATGGCTTCCATGCTGACGGCCAATATGGGCAGCCACCGGAAAATTGCGGAATATATCGAGGATTGCCGGCGACTGCACATCGAGCTGCTTCCGCCTGACGTGAACGAGAGCCTGGTTCACTTTACACCGCTTGAAGGGGCGATTCGCTTCGGTCTCGGCGCGATTAAAAATGTTGGAACGACAGCGATCGAGAGCATTATTCAAGAACGTAAGGAGAAGCCCTACGCGGATTTACTCGATTTTTGTCAACGGGTGGACCTGCGCGTATGCAACCGCCGGGTTATCGAATCGCTGATACAGGCGGGGGCTTTTGACACCTTGCCCGGACATCGCGCCCAATTGCTTGCGATGCTGGACGAGACGCTGGAAACGGCAGCGAAGTGGCGCAAGGAACGGGAAGATTTGCAAATCCAGCTGTTCGGGTTCGTGGAGGTGAGCAATTGGACGATTGATTATCCGAACGTTCAAGCCTTTACGATGACTGAGCAGCTTGAGTTGGAACGGGAGCTGCTTGGACTGTATCTGTCCGGCCACCCGCTGGACGACTATACGGATTTGCTGCGCGAGGTGGAGACGGATCGGCTTGTCGATCTGCATGATGCTCCGGACGACAGTGAGTGCATCGTCGCCGGGATGGTCGTATCCATCCGCTCTATTATGACGAAGAAGGGCAAGCCGATGGCGTTCATCGAGCTGGAGGACCGCATCGACCGTGCGGAAGTGGTGCTGTTCCCCGAAGTGTGGCGGCGTGCGGAGCCGCTCATTCATAAGGGCGCGTTGCTGGCGGTGCGCGCCAAGGTGCAGCAGCAGGACGACGATTACAAGCTGTTGGCACACGAAGCGGTACCGCTGGAGCAGCGTGCCGTCGCGGCGCTCGTGAAGCGCCGCCGCGGGCCGCAGAGCGGGCACAGCGTGCCAAGCCCGCATGACGCGCAAGCTGCGAAGCCGCGCGCGGGGGCGGGGCTTGCTGGCACGTCGGAGCGTACAGGCGGCGCCTCTTCAGGCCGCGCCGCTGCTTCGCGCGTTGCTTCCGCGCCGTCGGCTCAGGAGCGCAGCACGCCGCCTGCGCGTTCAGGAGCGCGTTCAGGCGCTCAGCGCGTGTACATCAAGATAACGGCCGATCGCGAACGGCCGGAGCTCTTACAGGAGCTGAAGCAGCTTCTGAAGACGAGCCCCGGTCCGCTGCCTACCGTGCTGTTCTATGAGCGTGAGCAGCAGCTGATCGCGCTTAACGAGGCATATGCATTGAAGCCCTCCCCCGAGTTGTTCAAGCAGATTGAAGCCATATTCGGCGATGGCTCGGTTCGTGTAAAATAACATTAACGGCATGAACATTTCCCTTCCGACCCGCATACATTTAGATACGCCCTGTTCCGAAGAGACAAGTCACAGGAGACGGGGTGAAGGGAGGGGATTTCCTTGACATCCGATATTGCGATACAATGGCTGGAACGGCGTGGAGTTGAACTTGAAGCGATTGCGGATATTGTCCTTCAATTGCAGCGGCCCTATAATGCTTCCTTAACGCTTGCGGATTGCATCGACAGTGTCAAAGCGGTCATTCAAAAGCGTGAAGTGCAGTACACGCTAATGACGGGGATTGCGCTTGATTGGTTAGCGGAGCAGAAGCTCTTGCCGGAACCGCTGCAAGCGATAATGGAGGCGGATGAACCGTTATATGGGGTGGATGAAACGCTGGCTCTGGGCATTACGAGCGTATATGGTATGATTGGATTGACGAGCTTCGGCTATTTGGATAAGGCAAAGGTCGGCGTGATTCATCAGTTGAACGCGAACAAGCAGCAAATTCACGTCTTCTTGGATGATCTCGTGGCGGGATTGGCTGCTGCGGCATCGGCCCGAATCGCACACAAGAATCATGATGCAAATTTATATGGGCTGTCGGAAGATACAATTTAACGGCGTATTTGCTTATTTTGTCTAATTGTGCATTTGTTCATTGCATGATTGTCAAGGATTTGGTTGCGGTGAAAATGTCAATTATGTTATCATTATGGCATTATATGAGCCGTATTGGAACGTTAGGGGGGTCTCACGCGCATGTGGACCGTTATCTACATCGCACCGACTGCCAAATTAGCAGACAAGATTCAGACAAGATTGACGGAGGAAGGGTTTCTTATTCAGATCCGTCCCATCCATCTTTCTAAACAACAGTTTGAAATTTTAGTGCCTTCCGGGGAAGTTGAAGAAGTTCAGGAAGTGCTCAATTCGATTTTGCATGCATGATGCGGCTGATTGACGAACGTCACGTTTTTCAAACAGCCGATTTTTGTTGTTTACGGTTAGGACAATCTCCGGCTGTGGACCTAAGTATGTCTCGGTAGCATGGAGAAATCACGCCTAAAGAGGTGTAACGGGTGTTTAAAGACTTATTTCAAAAGAAAAAGTACGCCACGGTGCCATCCGCATCCGTGCATGATGACCGCCCCAAGCGCGAGATACCCGAAGGTTTGATGAACAAATGCCCGAAATGCGGCACGATTCAATATCATAAAGAGTTGGAGAAGAACCTGAAGGTATGTTCGCAGTGTGGGCATCATTTGCGTCTGAATGCGCTGGAGCGCATTGAAATGACCTTGGACGAAGGCCGTTTCTTCGAATACGACTCGGATATCGTCTCTGAGGATCCGCTCGGCTTCCCGGACTATCCGAAGAAGCTGAAGCAGCAGCAAGCCAAATCAGGATTGGACGAAGCGGTCATTACAGGTGAAGGCACGATCGGCGGATTTCCTGTCGTCGTCGCCGTTATGAGCTTTGATTTCTTTACCGGCAGCATGGGCTCGGTCGTCGGTGAAAAAATAACGAGGGCCATTGAAACAGCCATGCAGAAGCAATATCCGCTCATCATTTTCTCGACATCAGGCGGAGCGCGCATGCAGGAAAGCATCTTAAGCCTTATGCAAATGGCGAAGACGAGCGCTGCGTTGGCCAAGCTGCACGAGGCAGGCGGATTGTATATTTCGGTATTTACCGATCCGACGACAGGCGGCGTGTCCGCCAGCTTTGCTATGCTCGGCGATATCAACCTTGCTGAGCCTGGGGCCCTTGTCGGGTTTGCAGGACGCATCGTAATTGAGCAGACCATACGGCAGAAGCTGCCTGACGAGTTCCAAACGGCGGAGTTCAACATGAAGCACGGGCAGCTCGATTTGGTGGTGCCGCGCAAGGACATGCGTCAGACCTTGATCAAGCTTATTGATTTGCACACGGTGAAAGGAGATGTGACGCATGGCGGGTGAGCTTCCGTTCGAGCAGCCTTTGGTGGAGTTGAAACAGAAAATAGCCGAATTAAAACGGTTCGGAGAGGAAAAAAATATTGACTTTACTGAGGAAATCGCCCGGTTGGAGGAGCGTTACGCCAAGTTGGCTGAAGAGATTTATACCAACATCTCCCCATCACAAAAGATGCACTTGGCGAGACATCATCAACGTCCAACCACGCTTGATTTTATTCAGCATATTTTCACCGATTTCATTGAGCTGCACGGTGATCGGCTGTTCGGAGACGACATGGCCATCGTCGGCGGTCTCGCGCGGTTAAATGGGGTTCCGGTAACCGTTATCGGCCATCAGCGCGGCAAGGACACGAAGGAAAATATTGCTCGCTTCTTCGGCAGTCCGCACCCGGAAGGGTTCCGCAAAGCGCTGCGGCTCATGCAGCAAGCGGACAAGTTCAAGCGTCCGATTATTACGTTCATCGATACGAAAGGCGCTTACCCAGGGAATACAGCGGAAGAGCGCGGACAATCGGAAGCGATTGCCCGTAATTTACGCGATATGGCGCTGCTGGGCGTTCCTGTCATCTGCGTCGTGATTGGAGAAGGCGGCAGCGGGGGCGCGTTAGCGCTAGGCGTTGGGAACCGTGTGCTTATGCTCGAGAACGCCATTTATGCCGCCATCTCGCCGAATGGCGCGGCTTCCATCCTGTGGAAGGATGCTTCGAGAGCAGATCAGGCCGCAGAAGCGATGAAGATTACCGCTGCCGATCTGAAAGCGATGGATGTCATTGAAGAAATTATTCCTGAGCCTCAGGGAGGCGCGCACAAGGATGTTGAAGCGGCAGCCGCGAATGTGAAAGACGCGCTGTGGCGTCATCTCGCGGAGCTTATGCTGTTGTCAACAGACGAATTGCGTGAAGATCGCTACGGCAAATTCCGCAAAATCGGCAAGTTTGCAACGTACGAACGTGTATGATTATTTCTCATCATAAAAAAGGTGCTTATTGGTAAAACTTATAAATATGATAATCTTCATATACAAATTTTGCTGAGTATAGTAAATTAGATAGATGAGAGCCTTGTTTTAGAAATAAAAATTAGAGATATTAGAGAGCCCACAATTGGAGGAAGCCCATAATGCGTAAAACCAAAATTGTTTGTACTATCGGTCCTTCCAGCGAGTCCTTGGAGAATACGAAGAAGTTGATTCTGGCAGGCATGAACGTCGCTCGCCTTAACTTCTCGCATGGTGACTTTGATGAGCACGGCAACCGGATCAAGAACATTCGTCAAGCTTGCGAAGAAATGAACAAGACAGTTGCGATTCTTCTTGATACGAAAGGCCCGGAAATCCGTACAGGAAAATTGGCAGTGGAGCCAATCGACCTCGTACAAGATGAATATGTGACATTAACGACGGAAGAAATTCTTGGAGACAAAGATCGCATCTCGGTTACATATAATGAGTTGCCGCAGGATGTGGAAGTCGGTTCGACTATTCTTATCGATGATGGTCTCATTGGACTGACAGTCGTTGACGTTCAAGGCACGGAAATCAAGTGTAAGATTGTTAACGGTGGTACAATTAAGAGCCGTAAAGGCGTTAACGTGCCAGGCGTCAAAATCTCGCTTCCGGGCATTACTGAAAAAGATGCAAATGACATCATTTTCGGTATCGAACAAGGGGTTGATTTCATTGCTGCCTCTTTCGTGCGTAAAGCAAGCGACGTTATGGAAATCCGCAATTTGTTGGACAAGCATAACGCGAAACATATCCAAATCATTTCGAAGATTGAGAACCAAGAAGGCGTAGACAACTTGGATGAAATCTTGGAAGCTTCTGACGGCTTGATGGTTGCCCGCGGTGACCTTGGTGTCGAGATTCCTGCGGAAGAAGTGCCACTTGTACAGAAGAGAATGATTGAAAAATGCAATACCGTAGGCAAACCAGTTATTACAGCGACGCAAATGCTTGATTCCATGCAACGCAATCCTCGCCCTACACGAGCGGAAGCAAGTGACGTGGCGAACGCTATCTTCGACGGCACGGATGCAATCATGCTGTCCGGTGAAACGGCTGCAGGGAAATATCCGGTTGAATCCGTTCTGACGATGTCCCGCATCGCGGAAAAAGCGGAATCTGCATTGGAATATCGTGAAATTTTAATTAAACAAAGCTTGAAACAACAAATGACGGTTACGGATGCAATCAGCCAAGCTGTAGCAAATACGGCGCTTGACTTGAATGCAAAGGCGATCATCAGCTCCACGCAAACCGGATATACGGCGCGCATGGTATCGAAATATCGTCCAAAAGCGCCAATCATTGCTGCGACTCCATCCGAGAAAGTGATGCGCGGATTATCCCTGACATGGGGTGTCGTGCCTGTGAAAGTGGAACAAGCTTCCTCCACGGATGAAATGTTCGACGTTGCGGTTTGCGGCGGCGTAAATACAGGCATCGTTTCCGAAGGAGACCTGGTTGTCATTACGGCTGGTGTCCCAACAAGCTGCGCGGGTTCGACGAACCTCGTGAAAGTGAGCCAAATCGGCAAAAGCTGCTCTTAAGACCGAGCTGATTATATAATAGAATGCAAAGCGACAGAAGCAATGGCGATATGCCATTGCTTCTGTTATTGTGAAAGCAGGTTATATGACATTAAGCACCACATTGTCTCGAACGAACACTAACGAACGGCAAGGACAATAGCGTGCCGCTAGACGCGGCCGCTCACCACTCTGAAGGCGCCGATATGAAGTTTTGTTGCATTTGTGAGTTATGATACTTATAAGTTACAATAGGAGGTGCAGCGATGTCTCCAGCATCGTCTCCGTCTGCTGCTTGCTCTTGGTTCGGATTTCCGCTTCGCGTCCGTTATCAAGAGACAGACGGAATGAAAGTGGTCTTTCATGGAAATTATATCACTTGGTTTGAAGTGGGACGTACAGAATGGATACGAGCGTTAGGCTTGAGCTACCGAGAATTGGAGGCACGGGGGCTGCTGCTTCCTGTCGTTGATTTGCAGGTTACCTTTAAGCGTCCAGCATTGTATGATGACATGATTATGGTATATACCCGGCTGGAGCAGCGTTCAGCGTTGCGCATGACCTTCGCTTCGGTTGTATGTCGCGTAGGCGAAGCTGAAGCAGACATGGCCTTGGAGCAAGGCTGGCATGCCGCGCCAATCGGTGAGCGGCTGGTAGAAGGGGCAACAACACTCGCCTGGCTGAATTCGAATTGGCGTCCGGTACGAATTGAACGTGAAGCGAAGGACATCTGGACGCTGCTTGAATCTGTTACGCATGACTGACTATGAAGTCACATCATGCATTCCCTGACATACTTGGCAGTAAGCAAGTGTGCAGATGACAAGAAGCTTAATTATGGGAAGGAGGGACGCAGGATGAATCCAATCGTATGGATACTTATTGTACTTACGTTAATTCCCGCATTGGAAGTGTACGGTTTCGTCTTGGTCAGCAACTGGGTGGGCGGCTGGAACACATTTTTGCTTATTTTGCTGACGAGTGTAATCGGAGCGATTGTAGCCCGCTATGAAGCTGCCCAAGTGTGGGGTGAAGCCCAGAAGCAGTTGCAGTCCAGGCAAGTACCGGGACGCGCAGTCATTGATGGCTTATGCATTATGGCGGGGGGGATTATGCTCTTAACTCCGGGGTTCTTCACGGATGTCCTCGGTTTCACGCTCGTTTTCCCTCTAACCCGGCCATTATACAGGCACTATTTGTTGAAATGGATCGAGAAAAAAATGAAAGACGGCAATTTCATTTTTTTCCGCCGCTTCTAGGAGACGGTATTGCCATTGAAGCAAGGAGCAGCCTATGCACGGTCGTGAATAGGCTGTTTCAGTGTGGGAGGAGATACCTATGAACAGCACGATACATCTGAACTACCAACTGACCATTCGAGATTATATGGATTACCAGTTTCAATTTATTAAGAAGTCATTGCTCACGTTGGGGCTCATTTTGAACGTTGTACTTCTCGTCATATTGCTCGCCATAACCGGATTTCAGGCGGGGGTGAAGGAGTGGAAGTGGATGGTGCCCGTCATCATCGTGGTTAATGGTGCAGCTGGAGCACTATACTATATGTTGATGCGGGCGGTAACGGGCAAGTCGTTCGGCAAGGATGCTTCCGCACATCAGTATGATATTCAACTCTCGGATGAAGGCATCCGTCTCCAGACACCTGCAACGGAGGGCAATTACGCGTGGAGCGAGGTATATAAAGTGGCAGAAAGCCGGAAGCGTTTCTTCATTTTCTTTGCAGAGAACACTGCGTTAATCATACCGAAGGACGAGCATGATTCTGCACTTCGTGCGCTATTTAAGGCACATGCTTAATGTTGCGTCGAAGCTAAAAGGCGGATCACACCTATGGATTGGATATTATTTCATTTTTTCATAAAGAAACACCTAGGCCTCCAACGCATATAAACCTATGATAGGAATGATGCTGGGAGGACAGAAATGGACAGCAAGTTAGACAGATTGGAACAGAAGCTGATTCTAATGCAAAAAAACAATAAAAATCAGAGCGAAATTACCGAGCTGATGAAGATTCTCCATACGTTGCGAGCGGAAAAGCTGGGAAAGACGGGTACATTGACCGAGGATACCGTTCCCATCGAACGAGCGGACACGGATCAGTAGCAGATGACCGCCATGATGAAATTATCGAACAAATACCATTATGTTTTGGGTTTCTCGACAAGCTCAAAAAGCCGCCGAATTGCTCGGCGGCTTTCCTATTTTCCTCATCATTACCCTTCCAGCAGCAGCGTTTCCGGATCTTCAAGCAGTTCTTTCACCGTTCTTAAAAAGCTAACGGCTTCAGCTCCGTCGACGATACGATGGTCGTAGGAGAGGGCGATATACATCATCGGCCGGTTCACGGTCCGCTCTTCATCAATGGCGACTGGGCGCAGCTGTATTGTGTGCATGCCGAGAATACCGACTTGCGGTGAATTCAAAATCGGCGTGGACAGCAGCGATCCAAAGACACCGCCGTTCGTTATCGTGAACGTCCCGCCTTGCAGCTCGGACAGTGTCAGCGAGTTGGTGCGTGCTTTCTCCGCCAGTTCCCCGATCTGCTTCTCTATTTCAGCGAACCCGAGCCGATCTGCGTCCCGGACAACCGGTACGACCAAGCCTTCTTTGGCGGCAACGGCAATGCCGATGTCATAATATTTCTTCATGATGATGTCTTCACCATCAATTTCGGCATTCAGCAGCGGATACGCTTTGAGCGCGCCGACGATCGCTTTCGTGAAGAAAGACATGAAGCCAAGTCCTACGTCATGCTTCTCGCGGAACGTCGTTTTGCGCCGTTTGCGGATATCCATGATGGCCGACATGTCGACTTCGTTGAAGGTCGTCAGCATTGCGGCCGTCTGCTGTGCTTCCACGAGGCGCTTGGCAATGGTCTGGCGGCGCCGGGACATCCGAACTCGTTCGGCTGGCTTGGCTGCTGCATCTTGTACTCCGACGACTGGCACCGCTGGTGCTGCCGCCTTAGGTGCTGCTGATGCAGGAGAACGCTTGTCTCCCGCTTCCTTCATCACCGTCTCCCCAGCCGCTGTATGCGCCTGCACGTCTTCCTCGCGGATACGTCCGACTGGATCTTGCGGACGGATATTCCGCAAGTCGATTCCTTGCTCTCTTGCCATCTTGCGGGCCGACGGCGTCGCATGATAGTCGCCCCGCTCCTCATTCGTGTCTACTGCATCAGCAGTGACAGCCGCTGTGCCGCCGCTCGTTGCGGAAGCGCTGCTGGATACCGCATTCACATCGGCACCCGCCGTCTTGCTATCGACAGACTTTTCATCTACGGCTGGTGGATTTCCGCCGCTTGCGGCTGACGATTGGGCGCTGATAATTCCTATGATCTCGCCAACGGCTACATTCTCGCCTGCGTGCCGCGCGATACGTTCCACTATTCCGTCTTCCTCTGCGCTAATTTCAAGATTTACTTTGTCTGTTTCTAATTCTGCAAGAACATCGCCGAAATGAACCGTATCTCCTTCTTGAACGTGCCACTTGTGCAGTGTGCCTTCCGTAATGGATTCTCCCAATTCGGGTACTTTAATTTCCGCCACAACCGCTACCTCCCTGAGCATTCATGTATTCATCAGTATTATAGTACGTGTTCAAAAAGGCCATAGGGGTTTTTGAACAGCCTATTATAGGGTATCAATAAGTTTCAATGCATTCGCAATCAGATTGCGCTGTTCAATATTGTGAACGTCCGCATATCCGCTCGCCGTGCTTGAACGCTCGGCGCGGCCGATATAACGAACCGGTATATTTCCTGAAGTCAACTCGCGGAGCCGCGGCTCCATGTAAGTCCAAGCGCCCATATTTTTCGGTTCTTCCTGAACCCAGACGATTTCCTTCAAGGCAGGAAGCCGCTGCAGGACAGCAGTAATGTCTTCGTCCGGGAACGGATAGAGCTGCTCGATGCGGACGATGTGGAGCCAATCCCATTTACGTTCTGGCTCTGCTTCGATTCCAGCCTGCAGGTCGAGTGTAACTTTGCCGCTGCACAGAATCAAGCGCTCCGTCTTCTTCGGCTTGCCGCCAAGCAGAGGTTCTTCCAATATCGGGCGGAAGCTGCCTTCCGTCAGGGATGAGGCTGGAGCCGCGCTGCGCGCATTCCGCAGTAAGCTCTTCGGTGTCATCAGCACTAACGGGCGCGCTTCGGTCGTTCTGCCGCTCGCCGCCTGCCGCCGGAGCAGATGGAAATATTGGGCGGCGCTGCTCAAATTGGCAACCGTCCAATTCCGCTCTGCACAAGACTGCAAGTAGCGCTCCAGCCGGGCGCTTGAATGTTCAGGACCCTGACCTTCGTATCCATGCGGCAATAGCATAACGAGATTGGAATACTGATGCCACTTAGCCAAGCCCGCGGAAATGAATTGGTCAAAGATGACTTGTGCCGCATTGGCGAAATCTCCGAACTGCGCTTCCCAGAGGACGAGCGTCTCGGGAGCGAACACATTGTATCCATATTCGAAGCCGAGCACGGACGCTTCTGAGAGCGGACTGTTATACACGCCGAACGACGCCTTCGCTTGTGGCAAGCGGTGCAGCGGACAGAACGTGTTCCCAGTCTTATAATCGTGCAGCACGAGGTGGCGATGTGCGAACGTGCCGCGCTCTGAGTCCTGGCCGCTTAAACGGATAGGCTGGCCGTCTTCCAGAATAGTAGCGAAGGCGAGTGCCTCCGCCAAGGCCCAATCGACCGCTCCGTCGTCGTTAAGCGCATCAACCCGGCGCTGAAGAATCCGTTCCAGCTTCGGATACACGTGGAAGCCTTCTGGAACCTCCAACAGCTGCCGATTGATATCTTGCAGCCGCTCCAATGGTACGGCTGTCATCTTGGAAGGCGCCGCGTCGGAACGCGGGAACGACTCGGAATGGTAATGATATGGCCGATCCGTCAGCGCTTTCATTCGGTCATAAGCTTGCTGCAGCGTCTCGTCGACTTGCCGCTTCATCGCTTCGATGCGGCTGTCATCCAACAGACCTTTCCGCCGCAATGTCTCGGCATACCGCGTCGCTACGGTCGGATGCTTGGATACTTTCTCGTACACTAGCGACTGGGTCGCGGAAGGATCGTCCATCTCGTTGTGCCCGTGCCGGCGATAGCCGATCAGGTCGATTAGGAAATCCTTCTTGAACTGCTCTCGATATTCGGCTGCCATGCGGATCGCCGCGAGGCAGGCTTCCGGATCGTCTGCATTTACATGCACGATCGGAATCTCAAAGCCTTTGGCCAGGTCGCTCGCGTAGAGTGTGGAACGGGAATCGTGACTGTCCGTTGTGAACCCAATGCGGTTGTTGACGATGATATGCACCGTTCCACCGTTCTGGTACCCTCTAAGCTTGTTGAAGTTAAGCGTCTCCGATACGATGCCTTCACCTGGGAAGGCGGCATCCCCATGAATTAGCACGGCCGCTGCCCGGCCCGCATTTTGTTCCGGATAGCCTGGCTGGCTGCGGTCATCCTGTGCAGCGCGTGTGAAGCCTTCGACGACCGGATTCACGAATTCCAGATGGCTCGGATTGTTCGCGAGCGTAATCGTGGTACGGATGCGATCGCCGTCTTCCAGCGCGCGGTCAGCGCCAAGGTGATATTTGACGTCCCCCGTCCATCCGTAGTTAATTCCCATCGACCCTTCCGAAGGGAAGAGATCTTTGTTCGGCGAATGGTGGAACTCTGAGAAAATGCTGCCATATGGCTTGCCCAGTACGTGGGCCAAAACATTCAAACGTCCACGATGGGCCATGCCCATTAAAATATGTGCTGCGCCTCCACGCGCAAATACTTGAACGATTTCGTCCAGCATCGGAACGAGGACGTCCGTGCCTTCGATTGAGAATCGTTTCTGGCCTACGAAGGTGCGGTGGAGAAAGGTTTCGAACTGCTCTACTTCAATGAGTCGCTTCAATAAAGCGCTTCGCGCTTCGTCGGTCATCGGCGGTGGAACGAGGCCGGAACTGACCTTTTGTCTGAGCCACAACCGTTCGCCCAGATCGTGAACATGGCTGAATTCAAAAGCGATGGATTGGGTGTACAGCTCGCGCAAGCGCTGCACTGCGTCCCATGCACTTTCTATTTCATCCGGCGCTTCCTCCCATACGAGGGAAGCCGGTAAGGAACGCAATTCGTCCGCAGTTAACCCGAACGTCTCCGGTTCGAAGCGGCGGGTGTCAGCCTGCGCATTCACTCCGAGCGGATCAAGATCCGCAGCCAGGTGTCCATAGGCGCGAATACTCTCCGCGATTCGTACAGCGGATACCGCTTGCTGGAGCCGTTGTACATCCGTAATCAAGCTAGGTTCCACCGTCGTTGCCGTTCCGGCAGTAGTGCCGCTCGTACCGGGCGGAGCACCGTAACGAGCGAATAGGTCGCGATAATGGGCGTCTACGGAAGCGGGATCCACCGCATAGCGCTCATACTGCTCTTGAATGTAACCCAGATTGGGGCCGTAATACGATTTCCAAACCCCTCCCGAGTGCGTAACATCAGCCGACATGCAATATGACCTCCTAACGGATTCATGCGAGAAATGGGTTGTTTCTCCATTTATAACCCAAAATCTTCATGTCTAATTGTGAACTCCTTCGACAAATATTGCAACTGATATTACAAATTTTTGTTCAAAAGGGCATGAATGCGATTTAAGTAGTTGGAACAAAGGTTTGTTAATGGATGATGGAACATTTTATGTAAATAAATGGGTTTTGAATCATTGCTGTGAAAACCCAATAATGGAATTATTGAGAATGTGGCGGAGTTGAATAAGGATGCCGTTCACATCTCGTTCATACATCATTCATACATGTCATATGTGAATTAAGGATGAGCCGTAAAAGATGGCCTCCTTTTACTATATAAGTTGATCTATATTGTTGTCCAAGGTGAAGGAGAGCCTATTTACAGTAAAATATGCCGATCGGGCGGCTTAAAGGCATGTGGACTGAATTTTGTGCAGTGGATCGGGCTGCTTTTCAGCATCGCTGCGGAAACCGTGTCAAAACACGGTGTGAATTCCAATGAAACCTACCGTAAAGAGGCATGCGCTGCTGTTTCGCTGTACAAAGTCCAATGCAGGATGAGGCAAGGGGGAGACAGCCCGTCCTTCAGTCTATCTTTTTTAGTTCAAATTGAAGATGGCTGGATGACAATGGTACAGACGCGGCTATGAGGCTCCATGCAGATGCGGATCCAGCGGACGCACATGAAAAAACCTCCTTCCTGCCGCATGCAGCGGATCGAAAGGAGGAGGATTCCATAATTATATCGCTTCTCGCGTGGCCGGCCGGAGCACGGTGGAGCCGATGCCAAGCAGGACGACGCCGAACAGGAGCAGCACTATGACATGCAGCGCGATAGCTGACCAGGAACCGCCAGCAGCCAACTGTTCCATCGCATCCAGCACCCAACGCTGCGGTACGAAGTACGAAATCTTTTGCATGCTGTCGTTCATGAATTCAACCGGCCAGTAGCAGCCGCTTATCATGCAGGTCGGTACTACAAGGAAAAAATTCACTCGGGAAAAGTGCTCTGAATTTCCGATGATAGAGCCTAGCATGCAAGCCATCCCCATACCAGCGATCAGGAACAGCTCCAGAAGCACCCATTGCTGAAGCAGTGTCATTGACATGTCGATGCCAATCAGATAACGGGTGATAAGCAGAACGACGGCAATTTGCATCGTGCCGAAGGCGATGCCGCCCAAGAATTGACCTAGAGCGATATGGTAGGCGCGCACCGGCGCGGCATAGGTTCGCATCATCGTGTAGTTTTGCTTGTCTTCCAGCATGATGGAGACGGCGTTCATCAAGGACATGAGCATGAACATCAAGAGCATTCCCATGCTCATGCGCAGCGTCGGCGACACATACAACTGAAAGTCGGTCGTTTCCGCGCGGACGTTCCCTTTTGATTTCTCAGTCAGGACATCAGCCGTTCGTGTCTCTAAGTCATTCCCCTGTAACCCGGACGCCTTCAGGGTATCCACGACACGCATCGCATCCTGCACATGCTGTTCCAACCGCATCTTGAGCGCGATATTCGCTTCATTCATGCCGAGTTGGATCTGTTCAATAACCGGATGCTCTCCCTGAAGCAGCATGTCGCCGTAGCGTTCTGGAAGGATGAATCCGGCGCTGGCTTTCTGATCGAACACGTTCTCGCGCAGTTCATTCGTGTTCGCAGCCTCCTTCAGCTCAAAGTCGTCTTTAAGCGAGTTGAGCAAATATTGAGCGAGCGGCGAATGGTCGCGGGAGACGACTTCAATCCGCTGCGGCCCTTGCTCGCCGATATGAAGGAGCAGCATGAATGCGGATACGATGATGGCCGGCAGCAGAAACGTGACAATTAGCGAGCGTTTTTGCGAGAGCATCCGCTTCAGAAACCATTGTGCAATCCACAGACTAGGCATAGTTGACCACCTTTCTGAATGACCAGACGGCAAGGAGGAACAGTACGCCCGCAATCCCCGCAAGCGGAAGCACATAGTGAAGCGTATCGCTCCATCCCCCGTTCATCATGATGCGGAGCATGCTCTGCATCGCCCAATGGGATAGGGTGAACGGGCCGACGGTTGCCTGAACTTCGCTAATCGGAAAGAATCCGCCGCTTATTGCCGTCATTGTAATGACCAAAAATTGAAACAATCCTTTGATGGATTTTTCTTCTCGGACATAGGCGATGATGACCGACCCGAGCGCCATGGAGCTCACGATGAGAAGCAAGCATACGATGACGAGCGCTCCGATGTCGCGGCCCCAGTCTACGCCGAACAGCCAGTGGCTGAGCGCAATCATGAATATGGCCTGGCAGACCGCGATGAGCGATTGCCCGATCAATTTGCCTGACATGTAGCTGTACGGGCGGACAGGAGCGGCCATAATCCGGTGGAAGGTATAGTTCTGCCGGTCGGCCAGGATAGAAATGGCAAGAGACATGCCCGTATACAGCATATACATGACGAGGATGGATACGGAATAATACTGCATCGCTGTCGGATTGGGCTGATCCTGCATCGGATTCACTTCGACGATTGCAGCCTCGTTCTGCTGTTCTCCCGCACTGCCTTGCATTAACGTTCCAGCTGCCGGCGGGATTCCGTTCTTGGCAGCGCTGCTGCCTGTATGTTCGGCCGTCAGAGCGAGCGCCTGCTGTGTGTTGACAATGTCCAGATAGGCGCCGAATACGGATTTGGCAGCAAGATTATTGGCGTAATCATTGCCCATGATCATTTCCCACGATGCTTGACGTCCGTTCAGCACATCGTCAGAGAACGTGGAAGGGATGACGAGCCCGAAGCCGAGCTTGCCATCACGAATGAGGCGGATAACCTCCTCGCGGTCGGCGTATGCTATAGGCTCAATCCATTGGCGAACGTCATCTGCTGTGAGAAATTGTGCGAACGCTTGTGCCAGCACTCCCTGGTCTTGCTGCACGATACCGGCCTTGAACGGCTCCGGATCACGGGATTCTACCTTGAATTTGCCGGATCCCGATAAGGAAGAGCCGAGCAGAAAGATAAGCAGCAGCGGAACGATGAACGTCACAACCAAAATGGAGATCATCTGCAACTGTCTGCGCAATTCATTGACTGCAATATTCCACATCATGTTCTCGTTCCTCCTAATCCCGCAATTGGCGTCCAGTCAACGACATGAACAGCGTCTCCAGATTCGGTTCTTCCCGTTCGAATGATTGTACCAAAATACGGTGTTTGGATAGGATGAATAAAATATCTTGCAGGCTTCCATCCGCAGAGGGAAGCAAGATTTGCAGGGCGTTCTCCTGCAATGACGCCTGCTTGATGCGCGGATGCTCCAGCAGTTCGCCAATGGCGGCATCGACTTCACTGTCGGGCGACAGACTGATTGTAACCGTTAGTTTGTCGTCCTGACCGATGTCTTCCTTCAGCTGATGCTGCGTGCCGCAGGCGATAAGCCGGCCCTGGTTCATAATGCCGACCTTGGTAGAGATCGCTTCGACTTCTTCCATGTAGTGGCTAGTGTAAATGATGGTGGACCCTGCCTCATTCAGCTGTTTTACCGATTCTAAAATGTGATTGCGCGAATGCGGGTCGATGCCTACAGTCGGTTCATCCATAATGATGAGCCGCGGGCGATGAGCAATCGCGCACGCAATGTTCAGGCGCCGTTTCATTCCGCCGGAGAACGATGCCGGTTTGTCTTTCCGCCGATCGGACAGGCCGACCAGCTCTAGCGCTTCATCGACGCCGGCTTCCAGCGCCTTGCCGCGAAGACCGTAGAGCTTGGCGAAGAAGACGATGTTGTCGCGTGCGGACATCTGCTCATAAATCGCCAGATCCTGCGGCACGAGTCCGATGCGCCGCTTGACCTCAAGCGGATTGTGCTTGACGGAGATGCCATCGACGGAGATGTCCCCGCCACTTATCGGCAGCAGTCCAGTCAGCATATGAATGGTCGTGCTCTTTCCTGCTCCATTCGGTCCGAGCAGCCCGAAGATTTCGCCTTCCTCTATCGCTAAATTCAAGTGGTCCACGACGGCTTTGCCGTTATATTTTTTGACCACATTCCGAATCTGTACCATGTTCATTCGGAACACCCTCCCTTACGCTTCAATCGATATCCCCATTATAAAGCGGCTTACGGCACGCTACAGGTAGAATACGTCACCTCTTGCACATGACTTTCGTCATGTTTTACAATTTCGTGCGGAAAAAAGTTGCGCGCTAATAACGGTGCGGCAGTATGCTATAATGTGTCTCGTGAAATGAGATTGATTAAAGCGGGTGTTGACCTATGCTGCATCAAGTAAAGATTGGATTGCGCTACGGATTGCTAGTCATCCCCGTTCTGGCTTCAGTATATGTGGAGTCTTACTCCTCTTATGGGATATATACGTTGTGCGCGCTTCTGTTACTGGCTTGGGGAGAACTGCGCAATTTCGCGCAGAAGGAATATCTCGTTTGGACCTTTTTCGTCGTTGAAATCGGATACCTTACCTGGTTCGGCCACCACTATGCGGGACTGCTGTTCCTTGCTTTCGGTTCCACAGTTGCGTCCCATCCGGTTCAATGGTCCGATCGGAAGCATGCAGTTGCTCTGGCGCTTGCGATGTGCGGGTTGAACGGCTCTCTGGCCGGGCGGCCGTGGGAATGGGTGCTGATGGGCAATATTGTCGTGATCACGATCGGCGTGCTCATGCTTGGCATCTATGCTAGCGAGAGGGCGCATCGAGGAATGGAACGCCTCAACGATGACTTGCGGCAGCAAGCGTACGAACTGAATGAGGCGCGGATGGAGATGATGCAATACGCGCGCAGGGTGGAGCATGCCGCCCAAGCGGAAGAGCGCAATCGTATCGCGCACGATCTGCACGACGAGCTGGGCCATAAGCTAATCCGCTTGAAGCTGATGATGGATGCGGCCGAGCAGGTGAAAGCCGTGGATTCGGATCGGGCCTTCGGGCTATACGATTCGGTGCGGGAACAGCTGACTGCCAGCATGGAGCTGCTGAGGATGACGGTCCGGCGGATGAAGCCCTCTGAGGGGGACGTCAGGACGTATTCGCTGGAACGGCTTGTCCGGGAGGCGGAGAGCGGAGGAGTGCTGCGGGTTCGCCATCAGGTCAACGGTATTCCGTATGCGTTGTACCCGAGTATCGAAGTCGTCATCTATCAAAATGCGCAGGAAGCGATTACGAATGCGCTCCGGCACGGAGGGGCGACGGAAGTCGATATTTATGTTTCTTATCATCCGGAGGAAGTCGTGCTTCAGGTGGGCAACAACGGCTCCAAGCCGGAGCTGCCGTTGGAACGGGGCATCGGACTGAGAGGGATGGAGGAGCGGACGAACATGATCGGCGGGCGTGTGGAATGGACAGCCGAGCCGCACTTCACGGTACGCACCGTCATTCCGGCGGCGGCGAAGAACGTCAGCTGCTCTTCGTCCCGCTGATGTGCGGCTGCGCCGTGCGCATACATAGAGAGCAGATTGAAGCTGTGAAGAAAGGATGCTGCGCAATGATTTCAGTATTGATTGCAGATGACGATGCTTTTATTCGGGAAAGCTTGAAGCTTATCGTCGGCATGCACCCCGATATCGACGTTGTCGGGACATGCGGGAACGGCAAGGAAGCGGAGCGTGCCGTTGCGGAGCTCGGCGCAGATGTCGTCCTGATGGATATGCGCATGCCGGAATGCGACGGGGTAGAGGGGACGAGGCGCATCAAGGAGCGTCATCCCGACGTGAAGGTGCTCATCCTGACGACGTTCGACGATGACGAATATATCGTGGAAGCGATGCGTTGCGGGGCTAGCGGTTATTTGCTGAAAAACAATGCCCCCGAACGCATCGTCGAGGGCATACGGACCGTGCACGCTGGATCGGTGCTGATGGATCCCGATGTGGCGCGCAAGCTGGCTCAGCTTCTCCAGGCGCCGTCCCGTGCGAAGAAGCCTGAATCGATGTGGTCGGCCTATGCGTTGACTGCGACGGAGCAGACGATTACTGAGCGGGTGGCCGACGGGATGTCGAACAAGGAGATTGCGGCTGCGCTTCATCTGAGCGAGGGCACCGTGAAAAACTATATTTCCGATATTTTGTCGAAGCTCAGTCTTCGGGATCGCACGCAGCTCGCCATTTTCTACTGGAAGCAGCAATAACAATGCTAACGTCGTTGCAGTCACTTGCAGCGGCGTTTTTCGGATTCAAGCAGCCACCCGCTCAACGCCTGCCGGTCAATATGTAATTGCGCAAATCCCGAAACACGTACGCACGGTTCATTGCGGATACCAGCACCAGTGTAACTGGACCGATGATAAGCCCGAGCACCCCGAACAATTTCAAGCCTACAAACATGGCCACAAGCGTAATCAGAGGATCCAGGCCGACACTGGATGCGAGCACCTTCGGCTCCATGATTTGCCTTGCGACTAGCACGATGGAATACAGCACGGCCAGACCGATTCCAAGCGATGAGCTTCCTGCCGCAAAGCTGTAGATAATCCACGGCACCATAACGGCGCCCACTCCCAAATACGGAAGCAAATCGACCAGCCCGATGAGCAGCCCGATCGTGACCGCATACTCGACATGCAGCACGATTAGCCCGATAATGACGACCAGGGCCGTAATGGAGATAAGGAGGAACTGCGCACGTAAATAGCCGAACAGCGCGTGCTTCAAATCCTGCCATACGTTGCGGGTCGGCTTGCGGACTTGTTCCGGCACCGTCCGGGTGAACGTGTGTGTCCACCGCAGCCAATCTTTGCTAATAAAAAACGCCGCGAGCATAACGATGATGGAGATGGTCGCTACGTTCGGCAAGCTGGAGAGCAAGCGGACGATGCCATCGAGGAACAGTGTGATGAGATTCGTGATCGCTGTCGTAATCGTCTGCGCGGTGTTGGATAGATTGCTGTTAATGGAACCTTGTATATTCGGATTGTCTTTATAGAGTGAACTGATGGAATGAATGAACTGCTGCACGTCCTCATTTTCAACCAACTGAACGAATAAATCCCGCCACACATTGAGGAAATATTCGAGTGTCATGGACAGATTATATATCTCTTTCACAATTCGGGTAATGACTGCGGCCGCCACCGTCAGCATTGCCAAGATGAATATCGTTAATGATATGGTGACGCTGAGCCACCTGGGAAACTTGAACTGCAGGGACATCCACTGCACGACGGGATTGAGCACAAGCGCAATCGCCCACGCGATCAGAAACGGATAGAGCAAAGGGAGCAGCATCCAGCTTGCGAACAACACGACTGCCGTGACAAGCAGCACCCAACCGCCACGCCAAATTCGTTTTATTATTAATTGATTCACGAGCCACCTCCTTATGCGTAAGCAACTGCAACCGATTGCGGATTACCCTGTTATGAGCTTGCGTTCATTTGGACGAACCCCTTTTATATATAGCTATGCACAATGTCACAAAACCTGTTCTTTTTCCTACCACAAAAAAACCTTTATGACAGTGATAAAGCATTTCTATCCAAATATTGCACTGAAACCGTTCACAATTCCGACAATATCCTTTATGATCGAGGAAGAATACACTGCCGATTTACAGTGCAGTAAATATGCACCAGGTGAAGACAGAGAAAAGAGAAAGTTGGGATGTTATAGGTTAGATATGCAAAGGAGAGAGGACAGATGACAGCGACGAAAGGTTTGGAAGGCATTGTTGCAACGACTTCTTCCATTAGTTCGATTATCGATGGCGTGTTGACCTATCGTGGTTACAATATCGACGATTTAGCTGAATACGCAACGTTTGAAGAAGTTGTGTATTTATTGTGGTTTGGAAATTTGCCGAATCAAGACAAATTATCGGAGTTGCGTGAGCGGCTTGATGAATATGCCGCAATACCTTCTGCCGTGATTGATCAAATGAAGTTGTATCCATCGAACGCCAATACGATGGCTGTTCTCCGTTCTGCGATTTCCGCATTGGCTTTGTATGACGTAACGGCAAATGACATGAGCCGTGAAGCGAATGTGGATAAAGCTATCAAGTTGCAAGCTCAACTCCCTACCATTATTGCTGCCTTCGCGCGTATTCGTGAAGGGAAGGAGCCTATTTCACCGAAGGCGGGACACTCCATCGCCTATAATTTTTTGTACATGCTGAACGGCGAGGAACCTGAAAATAGCGCCGTTGTAGCCATGGACAAAGCACTCGTGCTTCATGCCGATCATGAGCTGAACGCTTCGACATTCGCCGCACGGGTGACGGTGGCTACGCTGTCCGACATGTATTCGGGCGTCGTATCGGCTGTCGGCGCACTCAAGGGGCCATTGCACGGAGGCGCCAATGAGGCGGTTATGCAAATGCTCGAAGAGATCGGCTCATTGAACCGGGTCGAAGACTACATTCAGCATAAGCTCGACGACAAAGAGAAAATTATGGGATTTGGACACCGCGTATACAAGAACGGCGACCCGCGCGCGAAGCACCTGCAGAAGATGTCGCGTGAACTCGGCAATATGAACGGGAACCTCGAATTGTACGAAATGTCCACCCGTATTGAAGAACTGGTAACTGGACAGAAAGGCTTGAAGCCGAACGTGGACTTCTACTCTGCGTCGGTATATACCATGTTGGGTATTCCGCGCGATCTGTTTACGCCAATCTTCGCCATTAGCCGCGTGTCCGGCTGGACGGCGCACATATTGGAACAGTATGAGAACAACCGCATTATTCGTCCGCGTGCCGAATATACGGGGCCTTTAAGCCAATTGTTCATCCCGATTCAGGAGCGTTAAGACGGTTTATGCTTGGATGAGATGAACATATCGCGATAACTTAGGTTGTCTTTATAAAAGGCGGGTTGCTACAATAAGGATTGTAGCTCCCGTCAGCTGTTGTATATTGCCATCAGGCTCGTGGGAATTAACTTTAAGAGGATGTTCAAAAAGTGCCCTTTTGATCACGTAGTGTGACCGTAAGCAGATTCGACATCGAATCTTGCATTCACCCTCGAAGAGCTTATGCTTCCGGAGTATGTTTCCTGCGGACACATTTCAGGCGCTCATGTAGTCTTGCCTACACTGCGCTCCTCCTTCTTCAGGTTATGCAACCTTCTCGGTGCTGAAAAGTTCACTTTTTGAACACGCAATTTAAGGAGGAACGTTCATGCTTCAATTGGAGAAATTCGAATTACCGACCGAAGGCGAGAAAATTACGATTCAGGGAGACAAGCTTCAAGTTCCCAACCATCCGATTATCCCGTTCATTGAAGGGGACGGAACAGGAAGAGACATTTGGCGCGCTTCCAAACGTGTTCTGGATGCGGCGGTAGAGAAAGCGTATAAGGGTGAGCGCAAGCTCGCTTGGTATGAAGTCTTTGCCGGCGAGAAGGCGTTTAATGCATACGGCGAATGGTTGCCGAACGATACGCTAGAGGCGATTCGCGAATATATTGTTGCGATTAAAGGTCCATTGACAACGCCAATAGGCGGCGGCATCCGCTCGCTTAACGTTGCTCTTCGTCAAGAGCTTGATTTATACGTTTGCTTGCGTCCGGTCCGTTATTTCGACGGCGTGCCTTCGCCGGTGAAGCGTCCGGAGCTCGTCGATATGGTCATTTTCCGCGAGAACACGGAAGATATCTATGCGGGTATCGAATACGCGTCCGGTTCGGAAGAAGTGAAGAAAGTCATTGAATTCCTGCAGCAGGAAATGGGCGTGAAGAAGATCCGTTTCCCGGAAACATCCGGTATTGGTATTAAGCCGGTATCCTCCGACGGGTCCAAGCGTCTGGCACGTGCAGCCATCGAATACGCTATCGAACATAAACGCAAGAGCGTGACGCTCGTGCATAAAGGCAACATTATGAAATATACCGAGGGCGCGTTCAAAAATTGGGGCTACGAAGTTGCGGAGCAGGAGTTCGCTGAACAAACATTCACGTGGGGGCAATATGACCGCATTAAGGAAAGTGATGGCGTAGAAGCGGCTAATAAAGCGCAGGCCGAAGCGGAAGCGGCCGGCAAAATCATCGTTAAAGATGCTATTGCCGATATCGCGCTGCAGCAAGTATTAACCCGTCCGAAGGACTTCGACGTCATCGCGACGCTGAACTTGAACGGCGACTACTTGTCCGATGCGCTGGCTGCCCAAGTAGGTGGCATCGGTATCGCACCGGGTGCCAACATCAACTACGTAACCGGTCATGCGATTTTCGAAGCGACTCACGGAACAGCACCGAAATATGCCGACTTGGATGTCGTTAACCCGGGTTCGGTTATTTTGTCCGGTGTTATGCTGCTTGAACATCTTGGCTGGAATGAAGCAGCCGACCTGATTTACAAAGGAATGGAAACCGCCATCAACAACAAGACTGTAACTTATGATTTCGCGCGGCTCATGGAAGATGCGACTGAAGTGAAATGCTCTCAATTTGCTGACCAAATTATAAATCATATGAACTAGGGGGTCGAATCACAAATGGCCATTCGACGCAATAAGATTACAGTCGTGGGTGCGGGCTTCACAGGCGCCACAACCGCTTTAATGTTGGCTCAGAAAGAACTTGGTGATGTCGTATTAGTTGACATACCCCAGTTGGAGAATCCGACGAAGGGGAAAGCGCTCGACATGCTCGAGGCAAGTCCGGTTCAAGGCTTTGACAGCCAAATTACCGGGACGTCTAACTATGAAGATACGCAAGATTCCGATATTGTCATTATTACCGCAGGAGTTGCGCGCAAGCCGGGCATGAGCCGGGATGACTTGGTGAACACCAATGCCGGTATTGTGAAGTCGGTATGCGAGAATGTAAAGAAATATTGCCCGAATGCCTATGTGATTATTTTGAGCAACCCAGTTGATGCCATGACGTATGCGGCTTTCCAAACGCTCGGTTTCCCTAAAAACCGCGTCATTGGCCAATCCGGGGTGCTGGATACGGCTCGTTACTGCACGTTTATTGCGCAAGAGCTGAACGTATCCGTCGAAGACGTGCGCGGCGTCGTATTGGGCGGCCATGGCGACGATATGGTGCCGCTCGTTCGCTATAGCAATGTCGGCGGCGTTCCGATTGAGAAGCTGATTCCGCAAGAGCGCATCGAAGCGATTGTGCAGCGCACGCGTGTCGGCGGCGGCGAGATCGTCAATCTGCTCGGCAATGGCAGTGCCTATTACGCGCCTGCGGCATCGCTCGTGCAGATGGCGGAAGCCATCTTGAAGGATAAGAAGCGCATTCTGCCAGTCATTGCATACCTTGAAGGCGAATACGGCTATGATCGGCTGTTCATGGGCGTGTTGGCCGTGCTCGGCGGAGACGGAATCGAACAGGTTATTGAAGTGGATTTGACGGCAGACGAAAAGGCTGCATTGGATAAATCGGCTGAGTCGGTTCGCAATGTCATTCAAGTTGTATCTGGATAATTTTTATTCAATGTGTGATATATATCATTGTAAAGTTCAAAGAGATGCCATTTTTCATGGCATCTCTTCTTTGTTTTTGGAGGGGGGATTTAGTATAATAGAGAACGGTAAGATACATAACATGACTATGGAGGGAATGTATACTTATGTACAGTGCCTTTAACCTTTTACACATTTTAGGAGCCGTCTTTATGGGCTTCTATGCGATTGTCCCTTTTGTGGTTGGCAAGATGAAGACCGTATCGGGCCCCGGACAGGAAGGTCTTCTTGTCGGAATTGTGACGGCGAACCGCATCGCGCAATATTTCTTGATCGTTCAGTTCATTACCGGCGGCTATTTAATGAGTAAGGCACCCTATAGTGTGCTGTGGATGGTGCTGACGACAGTCGTCTTCTTGGCGATTGCGGCATTCAGCGGCATAATGGGCAAGCAATTGAAAGCAGTGCTCCAAGCGGTAAAGTCCGGACAGGCGGATCAAGCAGCAGCCGGCAAGATCAGCACCTTCAGCTTCTTGATTTTCGTGCTGTTCATTGTGATGATTTTGCTGATGGTATTCAGCTACCAGTTTATTACGAGATAACGATGAATTATAGAAGAGCCTTGCTCAGGTGAATGTGCCTGAGCAAGGCTCTTTACGTTCTAGTGCCGTTCAGCTTTCTAATTTCCTGGCAAGGCTGGCACTAAGGAGCAACACGCTGATTGCAGCAGATACGATGGCGAGGACATACATTCCTGCGGTCGTAGCGGTGCAGCAAAGTCCAAGCATAGCCATCACCGCAAGCAGCAGCAGGACGGACTTCCACTTTCTTGTCACTTTGCCTTCTCTCCTTCTGTCATTCACCATCTGCCCATCGGCAGCTTATTTCTTCCCGGCCTGCTGCTTCGCTTTCGCCGCCTCCCGCGCCTGCTGGAGGGCCGCATTGCCTTCGGTCTCGATGGCGGCAACGGCTTCTTCGGCAGACTTTCCGTTTTCGACCATCGCCTTCAATTCCTTAATGAGCAGGTTGGAGAAGGCCATACGGAAGCCGTTCGGGACGTTCACGTTCGAGCCGCCCCATAAGGACCCGCCCGAAGCCTTCGGCCGCAGCATATAGAAGGGCTCCATGCTTTTGCCGTCCACCTCTTTCATGGAGTCCACCCTTGTCGGCAGTTGGCCCCGGAAGGAACGGGAAGTGGCCTTCGCCATTTCCGGACCGTTCACGAACTTCACGAATTCCCATGCCGCTCGTTTGTTCTGAGAATCGGCCGCGATCGCATAGATGGAGTCCAAAACCGTAAAGGAAGATTCCTCCGGCGCAGCCGTATCGACGGGAGCCGTAACGAATTCCCAATTGATTTCTTTGATGTCGCTATCATACTTCGGACGGTTCCGAAGATCGCTCATGAGCCAGGCCGATCCGAACATCATCGCGACTTTGCCTTTGAAGAACTGCTCGCTCTGCAAAAAATACATCGTACCTTCTTTTTCCGGCTCCAGAGAAGCCGTATAGACCGCTTTGCCGCGAATCGCGTTGGCTGTCAGCTCCATCGCATTCTTCCAACCATCCGTATTGAACGTGACCTTCTCCCCCTTCGCGTCCAACAATCGCAACGACGAGCTGCTTGCCACATTAAAAAGCATGCCGTCGGCTTGGCCGAGTTCATCAGACAAACCATAAATCTGATCGTCCCCGGAACCGAGGCCCGAGAATCGGCTCGACAATTCGAGCAGTTCTTTCCAGCTCATCTTATTGCGCGGCGGTTCAATATGATGTTCTCGGAACAGATCGGCGTTATAATAGACGACCGAGGCATTAAAGTACGGAGCCAAGCCGTATAGCGAGCCGCCGCCGCGTTCCCGAAGCATCTCGACGAGCCCGGGCATATATCCGTCCAGATCGAATTTCTCCTGCTCGATCACCGTGTCCAGATTGTACAGCTTCCCTTCCAGCGCCAGCTTCTCGAAGCTGTCCGAACCGGTCATAATGACATCCGGCTTGTGTTTCTCGATAAATTTGAGATATTCCTCCTCATAGCTCGTCCCGTTTTCCTGCATATCCTGATAGATTGTGTCCGTGCTGATGACCTCGAACTCAATATTGGGATACTTCACATTAAAGTTGTTCCCATATTCGCTGTAAAAGCTGCCCTCGTCATAATAGAGCACTTTAATTTTCCCCTTGCCCTCTTGACCCAGCTCTTCAAGCGCGGGCTTCTCGCCAAAGCAGCCCCCCAGCAAAGAAATTACAGTAAGCAGCAGTATGGCAACCTTCCATTTCTTTCTCAATCCGTTCTCCTCCTTTTCGTTACAAAAAGCAAGTATATCGGCGGTTTCCGCACCATTCAACCTGATAAAGGGAATCTTAATCAAATCGATAGGGGATGTTAAGAACTATTAAGGAAGCCGCGATCGTTCTGCTCCCCCTTTGGAATAACTCTCTTCCTGACACAAAGCAAGAAACGGCCGCCAACTTGCGTCAGCGGCCGCACACCCTGTCTTCAATGGGAAGCCTTCGTCAAGCTTTGCCTGCTGCCTCCCATTGTAATCAGGCTTTCCGTGCTTCCTAAGCCCTACTTCTTCGCGGCATTCCCCTTCGCCTTCTGCGCCGCTCGCGCCTGCTTGAGGAGCGCGTTGCCCTCTCCCTCGATGGCGGCCGCAGCCGCTTCGGCAGACTTCCCGTTCTCGACCATTTCGTACAATTGTTTTCTCACCAGACTCGGGAAGCCAAAAATGAACTCATCCGGGCGGTTCACGTTCGAGCCTCCCCAGATGGAACCGCCCCCGGCCTTCGGCCGCAGCAGATAGAAGCTCTCCGTGCTTTTGCCGGCCACTTCTTTGGTGAAGCTGGATCTTGTCTGCAGGCCGGCATGCGGGGAGCGGGAAACGGCCTTCGCCATTTCCGGGCTGTTCATGAACTTCATGAATTCCCACGCCGCCCGCTTGTTCGCGGAATCGGCCGCGATCGCATAGATGCCGTTCAAATCCACGAATGGCGATTCGTTCGGCGAAGCCGGATCGACGGGAACGGTGACCATGTTCCACTCAATTTCCTTCACATTTTCCTGTCTCGTCCCTTGCAAAATTTGGTTCAGGAACATGCCTGATCCGAGCACCATCGCGACTTCGCCCCTGAAGAACGGCTCGTTCTGCTGATAGTACGTCAAGCCGTCTTCCCCTAATGGATACGTAAATACCGCTTTGCTGCGAACCGCATCGGCCACCAGCTCCAGCGCTTTCTTCCAGCCCTCCGTGTTAAACGCAAGCTTCTCTCCCTTCGCGTCAAGCGCGCGCAGCGACGAGGTCGCCGCCATCCCGAAAAGGAGATCGTCCGCCCGGCCGAACTCCTCCGTCAAGCCATAAATGGGCTTATCCTCGGAACCCAAGCCGGCGAAGCGTTTCGATAACTCCAACACCTCTTTCCAGCTCATCTGATTGCGCGGCGGATCAATATGATATTCCCGGAACAGATCGGCGTTATAGTAAAGGTTCTGCGTATAAAAGGACGGAGCCAGGCCGTATAGCGAGCCTTCGCCATAACCCCGCAGCATATCGATGAGCCCGGGCATGTAGCCGTCAACATCGAATTTCTCCTGTGCGATGATCGGGTCCAGATTGTACAGCTTGCCTTCCTGCGCCAGCTTCTCGAATAGGTCGGTTTTTTCGGCAAACAGGACATCCGGTTTGTTGTTCTCAATTAGTTTGAGATACTCTTCCTCATAGCTCGTCCCATTCTTCTCGATATCCCGGTACATTTTAATGAGGCTGATGACTTCGAACTCAATGTTGGGATATTTCTCATTAAAGTTCGCATCAAAGCCATTGCCATAATCCCTATAAAAGCTTTCCTCGTTATGGTACATGACTTTAATTTTCACCTTGCCCTCCGGATCCAGCTCTTCGAGCACCGGCTTCTCGGCAAAGCAGCCTCCCAGCAAAGAGATTACCGTTAGCAGCAAAATGGCTGCCTTCCATTTCTGTCTCAACTCGTTCTCCTCCCTTTCATTCCAGAGCAAGTATAGCGGCCGCTCCTGGACTCTTCAACCAGATAAAGGAAAAGTTAAGGGAATAGATAAGTGAATGTTAAGAATATTAAGAAATCTCCATTCGTTCCAGCGCTCTCTTGAGCGTCTCTGTCTGCCGAAAAAAAAGACCGCCGACTTGTGTCAGCGGCCTCAGATCCAGCCTTCCTCGTGTCTACTTCTTCGCGGCGTTCTCTAGCGCCTTCTCTCTCTCCCGCTCTTGCTTGAGGATAACGTTGCCTTCGGCCTCGATCTTGGCAACGGCCGCTTCGGCCGGTTTATTGTTCTCGATCATTTCCCTCAATTCCTGCTTAATCAGGTTCGCGAAGTTCCAGTAGAAGCCCGGCGGTATCTTCACGTTCGGTCCGCCCCATACACTCCCGCTCGATGCCTTCGGTCTCAGCATAAAGAAAGGCTCCAGGCTTTTGCCGTCCAGCTCTTTCATGTACTCCACCCTTGTCGGCAGCTCGTCCCGCAAGTCCCGCAAGGAACGGGAAGCGGCCTTCGCCCTCTCTGGACCGTTCACGTACTTCACGAATTCCCAGGCGGCCCGCTTGTTCGGGGAATCGGCCAGGATAGCGAATTCGTCGTGAAGAGACACATACTGTGATTGATCCGGATTCCCCGGATCGACAGGCGCGGTCACGATGCCCCAGTCGATTGGCGTTGCTTCTTTATCATATTTCGGATGCTCCCTAATCTCGTGCATGAACCAGGGCGATCCGAGCACCATTGCGACCTTGCCTTTGAAGAAATTCTCGCTCTGTACAGCCTCAACCTCACCATAGAGGTATTGCGGTTCCAACAGCGTCGAAAAAACCGCTTTGCCGCGTATCGCATTGGCTGTCAGCTCCATCGCTTCCTTCCAGCCGTCCGTATTAAACGCGATTTTTTCCCCTTTCGCATCAAACAGCCGCAACGACAAGCTGCCGGCCACATCAAAAAAAATGCTGTCGGCTCGTCCGTACTGATTAACCAAACCGTAGATCGGATCGTCTTCGGAACCGGATTCCGCAAACCGGCTCGCCAGTTCGATCAGATCCTTCCAGCTCATCTTATTGCGCGGCGGTTCAATATGATGCTCCCGGAACAGATCGGCGTTATAGAAGACGACCGAGGTCGAAAAGTACGGTGCCAGGCCGTATAGCGAGCCGCCCCCGCGTTCCCGCAGCAAATCGACGAACCCGGGCAAATAGCCGTCAAGATCGAACTTCTCCTGTTCGATAATCGCCTCCAAATTATACAGCTTGTCTTCCTCCGCCAGCTTATCGAACAGGTCGTGTCTGCTCACAATCAGAACATCCGGCTTGTTCTTCTCGATATGTTTGAGATATTCTTCCTCATAGGTCGTGCCGTTAGCCTGCATTTCCCGGTCAATTGGAGCGGTGCTCACAACCTCCAACTCAATATTGGGGTACTTCAAATTAAATTGGTTTCCAAATTCCTTAAAAAAACTGTCCTCGTCATAATAGAGCACTTTCATTTTCCCCTTGCCCTCTGGCCCCAGCTCTTCGAACACCGGTTTCTCGGCGAAGCAGCCCCCCAGCAAAGAAATCACAGCAAGCAGCAGGATAACAGCTTTCCATTTCTGTCTCAATTCTTTCTCCTCCATTTCGTTCCAGACCAAGTATACCGGCCGTTCCCGGACTCTTCAACCAGATAAAGGGAAAGTTAAGAGAGAGTATCAGTAAAACTTAAGAATTACGAAGGAAATGATAAGAAGACCGCTGGCTTGTGCCAGCGGCCGTTTGGTTGTGGTACCGACATTTATGGAAACTAGCTGGTTCCCCCCCGATACAACAGACTTTCCATTCACCGTTACCGTCGAATCATTCATCACAATCGGTGTAACGATAACGTAACTGGTTCTCGCACTAACCGAACCAGAATACGTGGTTACTTCTGAGGAATAGACGCTACAGGGTAGAAGTTTCCCTATAGAGGCAATCTTTTGACCAAAATAATGATACAAGACAACACCAAATCCAACGATTGACAATGGGTATGCTGTCTGTGCATACTTTCTGTCTTCTTTAAAGGTAGCATAACCAAGGATCACTGTTAGTGGGTACATACAGATACGCTGAAGCCAGCATAACTTAAAAGGTTCAAAATGCATTATTTCGCTAAAGAACAGGCTTCCACATGTAGCTATAACCGACACAACCCAGGCGAATAGAAAAGTATATTTTTTTAAGAGAATAATCATATAGAGTTTATTTCACCTCACTTTCAATTGCATTCTCGGTAGCATCCTTTATTTGGTTACATGACATGCTTCCCGTCTGAATTGCAATTCCATTAACAACAAGAGTTGGGGTCTGACGGATTCCCAAATTGCGTGAGAAGTCCAGATCCTTAATTACCGTTTCTCTGAATTCTCCGTTTTGTAGGGACTTTTCCATATCCTTGTAATCGACATTGACGTTTACTTGTTTTGCTAATATGACCAAATAATCAACGGTTGCCCAATTTTCGGATTATCCAATCGGCGGAAGAGGAGGCGAAGGTCCGTTTGCTCCGAGACGGAGAGGTCGATTATTGCATCGCTTCCCCGCCTTTTAAACAGGAGGGAATAAGCGGCGTAACATTGCTCGTCAAGTCGATTATGTTGGCTGTTCCACCTAGACACCGATTGGCGAATCGGAGAAGTATTAAGCTGAAGGAGGCGGCTCAGGAATCCTTCAGCTGCATGAAGCGGGGAAACAGCATTAGGCAGATAGCCGACGAGTTCTGTCGGCAGGCGGGGTTTGCGCCGACGATTGTGTGCGAAGGAGAAGAACCGGCGGCTCTTGGCGGGTTGGTCCGTGCAGGCCTTGGTGTCGCTTTGCTCCCGTCGCCTGTTCGGGAGGAGGAATCTGCTATCGTCATGCTGTCTATTGAAGAGCCGGTATGTCTGCGCTCCATTCAGCTTGCATGGGCAGATCAGCCTTACCTGTCTCCAGCAGCCTGTATGTTTCGCGGCTACGTTACCGGTTATTACGCCGAATGCTTGCGATAGTGTAAGCTTACGGCTCGATACTGTAAGAGAGTTGAATGGTTGCGAGAGCGCCGACCTTGTACAATAAAGACATAAGCCAGTTAAGCTAGACGCTCCAGCCAGCAGATCAGCCGTTCCGGTACATGATTGTATCGAGCCGCTTCAAGGGATGCGGAGCCATACCAGTCGCTGACTTGTCGCAAGTACAATATGTAAAGGAATGGTGCTCTCATGTCTCATGTTACGATCAACATCCATAACCGCAACGTGTTGTTAGTGACTGAGCCTCGGGTTGTCCGCATTGTAAATAATGAAGAGCTTATGGATTTGCTGCAATCGTTCGGCAGTCTGATGGAAGCGGGGAAAGTGATAGCGGATCGCGTGTTGGAGGAACACTGGCTTAGAGAACGCAGAGAACTCCATATTAGCAGAGACTCGTTAGCCGCCGAAATTGTCGGACATGCGATGGCCATTCCACTATTGGAGCAGTTGAGGAAGAAGGTGCCCTTTGTTCCAGATCGGATTATCGATACGCTACGTGAAAAAGCGGAGCATCACGTGGACGTCATCGATTGCGGTGAGGGACAAGTTGACAGCAACCGCTGGGTATGGGACATCCTCGGCTTCCTATTTTAAATAACCCATAAATAAGATGAGCTGATCTTATGCAATTTAATTGCACGAGATCAGCTCATTGGTTACTCACTCACTTTGAAATTTACCTGTCATGACATAACGCCATACGTCACGAAATACGTTCGCCTTTTGAAGCGCGGTCAGCACGACGAGCGCGATGATGCCGACAAAAATACCGATGACGCCGAACAGCTTCAACCCCGCAAACAGAAAGATAAGCAGCATGAGCGGATTCAATCCGATGCTGGATCCGTATACTTTCGGTTCGAACGCATGCCGTGTGACGAGAATGACCGGCCACAATATTAAGAGCCCCGTACCCAAGAAAATATCCCCTTCAAAATAAGCGAATACCGCCCAAGGAACGATGATGGCCGGAATGCCGATCAGTGGAATAAGATCGACGATGCCGCCGATGATGGCAATGGTGAACGCATATGGAACGCCCAGGATGAGCAGTCCGATAAAGAACACGATCGCGGTAATCGTTGACAGAATAAGATGTCCCTTTATGTAGCCAAAGATAGCGTTCTGCAAATCGCGCGCGACGACGCCAAATGAGGTGTGTACTTGCTCAGGGATGATTGCAGCGCCCCGTGCTGCAATCTGATTCCATTGCTTGCTGATAAGGAATGTTGCGACCATGATGATAACGGTAATAACAGCGAACTTCGGCAGAAACAAGATGGTGGATTTCAAAAACATAAATAAATAGGCGACGATTGTCGTCCCTGCACCAGCAATCGTACTCGTATATTTGGATAACGAGGATTGGATATCGACCGAGCTAAGCGTGTTATTTAACTCCAGTAATAAATTTTGAAAATCCGCGGATTGATAATAATCGATTAATAGATCTTTCCATTCTACAATTTGTTCTTGCACAATCCCCATAATATGCCAGGATTCTGCGATGATTTTTGTAGCGAACACAAATACCGCGAACGCAATGATGGCCGCAAACAGCAGCAATGAAGCAGTGACGGCGAGCCAACGCGGAAACTTCCAGCGACGTTCCAGAAAGCGTACGACTGGATTCATCATGTAAGCGAGTAACCATGCGACAAGGAACGGATAGATGATAGGAAATCCGTAATAGAATAGCGCAATGGCGGCTGCAAGTACGATGGCGACCCATGCAGCGCGAAAAATTCGGTGGACCAGTGTGACGTTGAAGATGGGCATAGCACTCTCCTTTTCGTGATGACTCTTTAACCTAGGCAATTGTCTTCGTTTATGATGCTGCCTTTATTTTATCAGACTTGATTCGAGAAACCCAAATGATACAGCTGCAGAAGGACAAGCGTGTGCAGCATTAGTCCATAAGAGACATTTCATCGAGCGTCATATCGAAGCTCGGCGCCAGCTTCTCCAGCACATAATCGATCTCGGGCAGACCTAATTGCTTCAACTTTTCCTCCGTCTGATGTTTTGCTACCTCAAATTCGCGATTGCCGGCAGCCAGTTCGCTGCCGCATTTGAAATACGCATCCAATAAGTCGGCCGCTTTGACATATAAGCGAACTTCCTTCTCCAGTTCAGACTTCGGATCGATGAGCGGGGCATAGACGGATTGCAGCTCCTCAGGAATCATGCGGATAAGCCGTTCGGCTGCCAACTGCTCGATCTCGCGGAAGTTCGACAAAATGCGGGCATTATGATGTTTCACTGGCGTTGGAATATCCCCAGTGAACACTTCTGTTGCATCATGAAACAACGCATACGTAACCGCTTTGCCCGTATCGATTTCTTTGTGGAGCACTTCATTGGCTATCGTGCAGAGCAAATGTGTCGTCATCGCGACATGAAAGGAATGCTCGGCGACGTTTTCTTTATTCGTATTGCGCATCAGGCTCCACCGTTCGATATGCTTCAACCGGTACATATAAGCAAAAAAGTGATGGGGCAGCGCGGATTGGTTGTCTGATCGATGCATTTGAGTTCCATCCTTTCATTAAGTGCATGAACAACCTAATATAAATAGTGTTTCCAAAGTGGGCCGAAGGTCGCTCTGATTGGAAAATGCTTCGAAGAAATTGTGCTCTTATGTTATTATATTACTATTGAGATGTGATTGTCGTCATAGATAAATGATACGTGCATTGCCTCGTTCCCGCCGCAACCAGACTTCGCATCATGATCAATCGTTTTCCGGGACATGACATGCGATGAGAGGAGCTACGTCTAATTATGAAATCGTTTTTACAGAGTGTGTATGAGCTGATTGTAGAGACTTCGACGAACCTGCCAGGGGATGTTCGCCGGGCCATTGCACGGGCGCAGGAGCGCGAAGATGCCGCAACCCGTTCGGGTCTGTCGCTAAGCACGATTGCGCGCAACATTAAGATGGCGGAAAACAACGTGTCGCCTATCTGCCAAGATACGGGCATGCCGACCTTTATCGTGCATACGCCAGTCGGTGCGAACCAACTCGTGATGAAGGAGCAAATCCGCGAGGCGATTAGCCGCGCGACGAAGGAGGGCAAGCTGCGCACGAATTCGGTAGATTCGCTTACAGGGTCGAACAGCGGGGATAACCTGGGACCGGGAACGCCGGTCATCCATTTCGAGCAATGGGACAAAGATATGATTGAGGTGCGGCTCGTCTTAAAGGGCGGCGGCTGCGAAAATAAAAATATCCAATATAACCTTCCGGCGGAGCTGGAGGGGCTGGGCAAAGCCGGACGCGACTTGGACGGCATCCGCAAATGCATCATGCATGCGGTATATCAAGCGCAAGGCCAAGGCTGCAGCGCCGGGTTTATCGGCGTCGGCATCGGCGGCGACCGCACGACTGGGTACGAATTGGCGAAGCAGCAGCTGTTCCGCAAGGTTGAGGATACGAACCCGATTTCAGAATTGCATAATCTGGAATATTATGTGATGGATAAAGCGAATCAGCTCGGCATTGGAACGATGGGCTTCGGCGGTGAAGTAACGCTGCTGGGCTGCAAGATTGGCGTCATGAACAGGCTGCCGGCCAGCTTTTTCGTATCAGTAGCATATAACTGCTGGGCATTCCGCCGTCAAGGCGTCCTCATCGACAGCACGACCGGCGAGATTCAAGAATGGGTGTATGAGCGCGGCACGGAAGTAGAAATGCAAGAGTCGGCTGCTACAGCTGCGAACGGACAAGCCAAGGCAGCTGACACAGGCAATGAAAGCCGGCAAATCGTGCTGACGACGCCAATCACGGAAGAGGCGATTCGTTCGCTCCGTGTCGGTGACGTCGTAATTATTAACGGCGAGATGCATACCGGCCGCGACGCGCTGCACAAGCACTTAATGGATCATGAGGCTCCGGTGGACTTGAACGGCGCGGTCATTTATCACTGCGGTCCAGTCATGCTGAAGGATGAAGAAGGCTGGCATGTAAAAGCGGCTGGACCGACGACTAGCATCCGGGAGGAGCCTTATCAAGGCGATATCATCAAGAAGTTCGGCATCCGTGCAGTCATCGGCAAGGGCGGCATGGGCGCAAAGACGTTGGCGGCGCTCGGTGAACACGGCGCGGTATATTTGAATGCGATTGGCGGTGCAGCTCAATATTACGCGGAATGCATCAAGAAGGTAAATAGTGTGGACTTCATCGAATTTGGTATTCCGGAAGCAATGTGGCATTTGCAGGTCGAAGGCTTCGCAGCGATCGTAACGATGGATGCGCACGGCAACAGCCTGCATGCGGACGTCGATCGCGACTCGTTCGAGAAGCTGGCTCAATTGAAGGAGCCTGTATTCATATGAGTGGCAAGCCTTCGCTTGGATTACAAATAAATGATTGGTTCGAACGTTATATGTTTATTCTTGTCCCCGGCAGTCTGATGCTGGGGGTTCTTTTTAATGAAATGCTGATTTCCTCTATCTGGCTCATTCCCTGACTGTTCGGGCTCGTTACGTTCGTGATGGGACTCGGCTGCGGGAGGCGAGACATTGCGGGAGAATTTCGCCAACCCATCATTGTTTTAACGGTTTTTACAAAAGCTTAATATACTACCATCTAGCCAAACCGAAGCGCGATAAGTACGATGAATACGTAGATAAGAAACTTAGACAGATGGAGTGGAGAGATGAGCATGTCACGCTTTCGCACGCGTTTGACCCTTATTTTTGTGCTGCTAATCGGCATTTCTGTATTGACGGCGGGCATTTATATGGCGTCTTCCTTTAAAGAAAGCCATATCCGGCAGTTGGAGCAAAATATGTCCCGGGAAATCAAGCTCATTGAACAGACGCTTGTATGGCAGCGCGGAAACGATGCAACCGACATGGTTGAATATTACAGCAGTTGGGCCCGTAAGCTGCACGAAAGCGCTGCTGCCCGTGTCACCTTTATACTGGCGGACGGAACGGTCGTGGGAGATTCGGATCATAACGCAGCCAACATGGATAACCATCTTGCCCGCGAGGAGATTGCCGCTGCTCACCAAGAAGGCTTGGGCTCAAATAAACGCTACAGTGACACACTGAAGCAGAACATGCTATATGTGGCGAGTCCGGTGCACACTCCCAATTTCGAAGGCTATATTCGGCTGGCGATGAGCCTTGAGGATGTAGAGGTGAGCGTACGTGAACTGTGGGCTTATTTGGCGCTCGGACTGGCTGCATTATTTGTGGTCGCCGTGCTCGTCAGCTACCGTATCGCTTATAATTTGACGCGTCCGATTGAGAATATGACGCGTGTCGCCCTTCGTTTCGCCCATATGGATTATAAAGCTCGAGCCCAAGCTGTCGGCAAAGACGAGATAGGCCAGCTTGGATCGGCCATCAATGCGATGGCAGACAGCCTCCAAATTCAGATGACGCAAATTCGTGAAAAGGAAAGCCGGCTGCAAACGGTGATGGAGCATATGATCAACGGCATCGTCATGATTGATGCGGAAGGTCAAGTCGCCCTGTTGAACCGGAAAGCGGAGCATATTCTCGGCGTGAAGAGCATTGAATGGCTTGGTCGATCGTTCCAGGACGTGCACGCTCCGCACGAACTGCTGCATATGACAGCCGAAGTATTGGAACGAAAGCTTTTGCGGCATGATGAAATTACGATTTACTATCCGGAGGAGCGGCTGCTCGATGTCAGTGTCGTGCCTATCTATTTCACTGATAGCGAATGGGCAGGTATTCTTCTTGTCATGCAGGACGTATCCGAAATTCGTCGCTTGGAGCGAATGCGAAGCGAGTTCGTCGCCAACGTATCGCATGAATTGAAGACACCGATAGCAGCAGTGAAAGGCTTTGCGGAAACGCTGATGAACGGGGCAATGAACGATCCGGAAATTGCAAAAACCTTCTTACAAATCATTCATGATGAGAGCGAACGGTTAAACCGTCTTATCGGAGATATTCTTGAATTATCCAAAATTGAATCGAAGCGGGTGCCGCTGCAGTTCTCGCCGGTGCACGTCGACAGCTTCTTGGAGCAGACAGTGGAAATGCTGCAGAAGGAAGCGGAGAAGAAACGGATTGATATTCACCTGCAAGCAGAGCAAGACTTATACGTAGAAGCTGATGAAGATCGCTTCCGCCAGATCGTGCTCAATCTGCTGTCCAATGCGATTAACTATACCCCGGAAGGCGGGCACGTCAAGGTAACCGCAGCGTCTGTCCAGCATAACGAGCAGGGGGAGGCGGAACGCATCCAAATCACGATTGCGGATACGGGAATCGGAATACCTAAAAAAGATGTGCCACGCATCTTCGAACGGTTCTATCGGGTGGACAAAGCGCGCTCCCGCAGTTCAGGCGGGACGGGATTGGGGTTGTCCATTGTGAAGCACTTAGTTGAGTCCCATCATGGGGCCATTTCCGTGGTAAGTGAATTGGGCGTAGGCACGACGTTTACCATTGAACTTCCGGTACTACAGGATATGCTGCCGCCATCCAATGCAATGAGTTAGTCAGGTGAGGCGTGTATACGGCATGAAAGAGAATACAGGTGTTTTCATGTTGTTTGCAGCTGGTTTCAAAAAAACTGGTCGACATCGTTAAAAATATGTTAGGATAATGTTGAGATACGATGAAGAAAGACGAGAACGATGAAGTGAATCGACTTTCGGAGGAATAGTTATGTCTGAGCTTAAAGTATTAGTTGTTGAAGATGAACCAACACTTGCACGGCTGCTGTCGTACAACTTAACATTAGAAGGCTATGAGACGACTGTGGTTGACCATGGTACCCAAGGACTGCAAATGGCCCTTCACCGCAAATTCGATCTTATTATACTGGACATCATGCTTCCTGGCATGAATGGCTTTGAAGTATTGTCCAAGGCAAGACAGGCAGGGGTTCGGACACCGGTCATTATTTTGACCGCGCGCAATGCAGAGGAAGAAGTAGTGCAAGGACTCAAGTATGGAGCGGATGACTACATTACGAAGCCGTTCGGAGTGGCCGAGCTGCTTGCACGTGTTGGAGCTGTGCTCCGCCGCACATCTAACGATGCTCCGGCCAATGCGATGGATGAAGAGGGCGATGATAAAGTAATCGTGCTTGGCGATTTACGCATCTATCCGGAGAAATACGAGGTGACGCTGCACCGTGATCTAATTCCATTGCGTCCGAAAGAATTTGAAGTGTTGCTCTATCTCGTCCAGCGTCCAGGGACGGTTATCACACGGGATGATTTGATGAATGCTGTGTGGGGATTTGACTATATTGGCGGGCAGCGAACGGTGGATGTGCATGTCAGTTCTCTGCGTAAGAAGCTGGAGATGAATCAGCAATCTGTGCAGATTGATTCGATACGCGGAGTTGGCTACAAGCTGGTTGTCCAGAAGAAGCAGACGGTGTAAGTGCCACATCCATAGATTCGGATTATAATAACAGGCTCCTTCTCGCGAAGGAGCTTTTTTACTTCTATTAGATAATGGGGAGAATACGTCTCTGGTCTTGGAGCTGCCCCTTGTCCCTTCCCTGGAGCAAATCTGCCTGTAATATCTCTTGCCTCACTCTCCCCTTCATTCAGAATGGCTGCCTCTTTTTTAAAACGAGAATATTGTTAACGGACCTTTGTGCAATGGCCCTTATGTCCATTCTCCCGCATAGTCAGGAATGGTAACGACGGAAGAAATGATACATGCCGTTTCGTATAGAAACCCTGCCATGAAGCGGCCGACAACAGCAGTGAGCCAGAATCGTCCTTGGTGTGCCGTCTTCTGATGGAAGGGGAGAACGAAGCAAAGGGGCGAGTGAAGCGAATCACCGTCAGCCAGAATGCGACGCAGCACGAGTGAAAGGGCGTATTAGTGCCGCAGTGCGCGAACCATAGTGGATGTACAAGCTGGAGCCATAAGGTGATTCAGGTTATCATAAGGTTATATCAGATGTAAAAAGGTGATGCGATGAATCGGACGGATCGGTTGCTCGCTATGCTTCTCGAACTTCGCAGCAGGAAGCTGTGCCGAGCAGAGGATTTAGCGGAACAGTTTGAAATTAGTGTAAGAACGGTATATCGGGACATGCTGGCGCTGTCGGAAGCAGGGGTTCCGATTTGCGCGGTGCCGGGACAAGGCTACTCTTTAATGGAAGGCTACTTTCTGCCGCCAGTGTCGTTGCTGCCCGAGGAAGCAATTCTATTGCTTTGCGGCGGGGAACTGGTGGAATCGATTTTCTATTCTCCATGGAAGGAGCATGCTCGCACGGCTCATCGCAAAATCGAGGCGTTGCTGAGCAGCAGTCAGCGAGCTCAGGTGGATGAGCTGCGTCAACAGGTACGGATTTTGCCTGCCCCTTACGCAGAGTCTTCGGCATTGCACGGTCAAGATATAGAGGCGGATACGCGCCTCTTCGGAATGATTCGTGAAGGCGTCCAGGAGAATCGCGTGCTGCAAATCGATTACCATGGGAAGCGCAGCGGCCGCGACGGCGACTTGTCGTCGACCCGCAGAAAGATTCATCCGTATGGACTTATATATGTTGGAGGCGGATGGGTGCTCGTTGCGTATTGCGAGCTTCGGCAGGATATGCGTCATTTTCGTCTCGGCCGCATCGGAGCTTTGCTGCCGACGGAAGAGAAGTTTCTGCGAGATCCGAGCTTTTCTCTGACAGCATATAAGAAGGAGAATGATCGAACCGTTCAAGTTCGGGTTTGTTTCACGCTTGATATTGCGCCACAGGTGTTGGCTTCTCGATATTTCTATATCGATTCGTATGTAGAGCAGGCAGAGCGGCTTCTCGTGACCTTGCTTGTCCGTCGCGAGGATGAGGTGCTAAGCTGGATTCTTGGCTGGGGGCATCGTGCGAAGGTGCTGGAACCAGCGTCTTTGGTCCAGCGAATCGAGGAGGAAATTGCCGCGCTCCAAAAAGTATACATGACTTCCGCGCTCCTGACATAAGGTTGTCAGGAGCTATCTTTTATGATGTATGTATAACCAACAGAAAGAGGGATATAGTCATGGCAGAAAATCGGCAATCGCTTGAAGGATTAGAAAACATCGGAGCGCTCGTAGAACAGTATCGGAATGGACTTGATCCATATACGATCGAGCAGCTGCGTTATAAGGCAAACGATGATCAGTGGTCGCTCGGACAAATGTACAATCACCTGATTCAATCGGCTATGTTCATGCAGATCGGCGCGATTGCCAAGTGCGCCGAAGCAGAATCAACGGATACGGCAGAAGGAAAGAGCGAAGACGGGCAGCGAATTTTTCAAATGGGCTCTTTTCCGCCAATCAAAATCAAAGTTCCGGATTCACCGCAATATACGCCGTCTCAGCCGGAGAGCAAGGAACAGCTGGCAGAAGGCTTGGAAAAGGTGTGGGAGCAGGCACAATCGTGGGCGGCGAAGCTGCATGAGATTCCCGGGAATCGGAAAGTCAAGCATCCAAAGCTCGGTTATTTAAACGCGCTGGAATGGTTTCAGCTGATTGAAATGCACCTCCGCCATCATTTGCGGCAGCAAGCAACGCTTGAACAGGAGCTATAGAATCCTCATAAAAATACAGCCCTCAGCGAATTCTCTTCGCGAGGGCTGTTGCCGTTATAAAGTCAGTCTTCGTTGCAAAAGGCGCACGCACGGGCCAATGCGCTAGCCTGTTTACTCCTCATCCGTCTTAACGCGGGCGCCCCACCAGAATACGAATCCGATGGACAAGGCCACGATGATCAGCGGGGCGTAGAAAATAAGAAAGTTCTCCATTGCCGAATCCTCCTTTAAGCCTTGGTTTTGTTGCCTTTCACATAGTTCGCATCGAACAGGAACAAGCGAAGCAGCAAGAACAATGACGGTATCAGTATAAGCAAGCCCAGTATGAATACGACGATTAGCGCGGTCGCCATCGAAGGATTCGTAATGCTGTCGTGGATGTTGACGTACGGATAAAGCACATATGGCAGATGGGCTTTTCCGTAACCGAACCAGGCGAATCCGAACTGCAGAACGACGCAAGCGAACGCCCAGCCATAATTGCGGCGTTTCCAGACGCAGAAGACTGCAATGAGGAAGAACAAGAACGACAGAATGAACATCCATGCATTCGACACCATGTTGTTAAAGTGATCTAAGTTATGTCCTCGAATCGCATAGAATACGAACAAGCTAGCCAGAATCGTCGGTGTAGACCAGAATAAGGCATATTTGCGCACGACTTCGAGCGCTGCGCTGTCCTCTGCTTTCGCAGCGTAGTATGTCAAGAACATAGCTGAAATGTACAACACGCTCACGAGGGCAAGCAGGATAACGGAATACGGATAAATGTTCGTAAACAGTTTCCCGAAGGCGAATGTGATGGAGCCTCCCTGTTCCGTAATATATCCGCCTTCCGAGACGGCCAGCACCGTCGACAATGCCGCGGGGATGAGCCATCCGCTGACACCGTACAAGAACATATAGACACGGTTGTTCTTGAAGCCGTATGTGCTGAACGCATAATAAGAACCGCGAATCGCCAGCAGTATTGTCGCCAAGCTTCCCGGGACAAGCAGTGCCGTACCGTAGTAATAAGCGGCATCCGGGAAAAATCCGACCAGTCCGACATAGAAGAAGATGAGAAAGACGTTCGTCACTTCCCAGACCGGAGACAAATAGCGTTCGATGACATTGTTGATAATATGGCGCTTGCCTGTAATGGAACTTACATAGCTGAAAAATCCAGCGCCGAAATCAATCGACGCCACGATGAGATAGCCGAACAGAAATATCCAAAGCACCGTAATTCCTAGCAGTTCGTAACTCATATCTTCGTGCCTCCTTCAATCCCGAGCGCAGCAATTTCCTCTTCTGCAGGATTGTCCTTGAACATCCGGATCAGGACTCTAATCGCGGTCAGAGTAAGTACGGCATAGAGCAAGGCGAACAGCCATAGCATCGTATCGACGTGGTTCGATGTCGTCGCGCCTTCGGCTACCGTCATGACCTTCCATAAAATCCATGGCTGACGGCCGATCTCCGCGAACATCCAACCGGATTCGATAGCCATAACCGCCAGCGGCGCGCCAATGACGATGGCCCAGAGCAGCATACGGCTAATCGGCTTGCCTGTCTTGCGCTTCCGGCGTTGCCATATGACGTACCAGAGTGCGACAAGCGTCAAATAGATACCAATGAACACCATGGAATCAAAGAAATAATGCGTTGGCCGCAGCGGCGGAAGCTCGTCTGGCGGAACTTCGTTCAAGCCTTTCACAACCGTATCCGGTGTGCTTCCAGCCAGAATGCTGAGCGCAAATGGAATTTTGATTGCAAATTTGACTTCATTCTCTTCCGTTAAAATGCCGCCGAGAATGAGCGATGCTTTATCTGTCGTCTCAAAGTGCCATTCGGCCGCCGCGAGCTTCTCGGGCTGATATTCATGCAAATATTTTCCGGACAAATCCCCAATAAGGGCGGAAGCAAGCGCAAAGACAAGCGCCGAAGTCATCGTCAGACGCAACGCCTTCTTGTAGTACGTATGATTGCGGCCGCGCAGCATCGCAATCGCTGCAATCGCCGCCAGCAGAAAGGCGGACGTGACGTATGCCGTGACGAGCACGTGGCTGACCTTCGTCGGCATAGCCGGGTTGAACATGGCGAGCAGCGGTTGGATATTTGTCATTTGACCTTCTACCATATCGAATCCGCGCGGCGCATTCATGAATGCGTTCACGGTAGTAATGAAGAACGCCGATGCGGAAGAGCCAATGGCAACCGGGATAAGCAGCAGGAAGTGAACCATCCGGTTTTTGAAGCGATCCCAGGTATACAAGTAAATCCCCAAGAAAATCGCCTCTACGAAGAACGCGAATGTCTCCATGAACAGTGGCAGTGCGATGGCTTGACCGGCAACACGCATGAAGTTCGGCCATAACAGACTGAGCTGCAGGCCAATAGCTGTACCGGTAACGACGCCAACGGCAACCGTCACGGTGAATCCGCGTGCCCAACGGCGTGCCATCAACAGATAGTGCGGATCATTTCGCTTGATGCCTATCCACTCGGCAAGAGCGATAATGAGCGGCACACCGACGCCAATCGTGGCGTAAATAATGTGCACAAACAGCGTAAGTCCCGTCAAAATACGGCTGAACAGGACTGGATCGTAGTTGAACATGTTCTCTATCACTCCTCAATGAACAATGAATGAACGCTTAATTGCGCCGCTTCTTGGAATACTTCGTGATTAACGGGACTTTTTAAAAGAAGCGTCGGATAAAAGATAAGAGCATGATGGCGCCTACCGCAAAACTGACGATAATGAGCATCTTTTCCTGTTTTCTTATTCGATCGGCTTGTTTGTTATCGGATTCCATCACGAAACCTCCTTCGATTTGTTAATAAAAATGAGCGGTTCCGCCTTAAATTGTGATCTATATCATTGCTTATTTATATATTAAACAAATAATGTGATTCATTTCACAACAAATGTGAATGGGTGATGAACAAGATGTTACAAAAGTTTGTCTATACCTAATTCGAACAATAAATGTAAAATAAAGCTCGTTATTTCACAAACAGAGATGATTTACAATATCTTAACTTTTACAAAACAGAACATTTACAATCCCGTGCTACATTGGGACTTAGGGCGGAATTCAGGACTATAGTAGGGGTGAAGCTTCATGATAACGAAGGTTGGTACGACCCAGCGAACTCAAGAGGAACCGCAACAGCGGCTCGTAACAAACGAATATGATGACCTCATACGACAAGCACCCATTATTCAAGCGGGCACGACGATTGAAGAAGCGGAACATCGATTTCGCCGCGATCCTTTCCTTCTGTGTCTCATAGTAGGGAACGATAGGCAGCAGCCGATTGGCATCGTCATGCGGGAACGATTCCATGAATTTATGAGCAAACGCTTCTCGCCGGCATTGTTCTATGAGAAGCCGATTACGCGGCTTATGGATGGTAATGCATTGATCGTAGAGTGGGGGACGGATACGGGAGAATTGTTGGATCTTGCAGCGGCGCGGCCGGAAGAGCGGATGTATGACAGCATTGTCTTCACCCGCAATCAAGAGTATACCGGCATTCTTTCCTCGAAGCAGTTATCGCTATTGTCCAGTCGAATCCGTACGAATTCCAAACGCAAGGAAAAGGAAGTGGTCTCTTCGACGCTCAGAGCGCTCGATACGATTCGCAATGAGGCGGAGCATGTTCGCGAAGCGGCGGCAGACGGGAAATGGCATGCCGACCGAATGATAGAAGAAACGACGACAGGAAAGACGGTGCTCGACAATGTAGCTGCCTCATTTCATCAGGTCGTCGCAGAGGTGGGCGGACAAGCGCAGCAGACGAAGCTGCTGAAGGAGCATACTGAAGCGGTGGCTCAAGCGGTCGGTGTCATCCGAAGTTGGTCCGACTCCTGCCATATGCTCGCGTTAAATGCTTCTATAGAAGCGGCGCGTGCCGGTGAGCACGGCAGAGGATTTCAAGTGGTGGCGTCAGAAGTGCGGAAGCTGGCTGCGCTCACCAAGTCAGCAACCGGACAAATTGAAGCTACGCTCAATCAGATGACAGACGCTTTAAATCTAACGATTCAAGCAAGCGAGCATACGAATAAGGAAGTGCAAACGACCTTATCGGGCCTTACGACCGCAGTCAAGCAATTTGAGCAGCTGTCCCGGGCGATCGTGGACAACCGCCACAGGTTGGAGCAAGCGGATGCTTATGCGATGCGCATGTTAGATACCGCACATGATGCGCACAGACAATTAACGACAATGTCAGACCGTCCATAAATATTTTACACTGCGTTTACAAAATACAAAAACAGGCTTAACAAACAAGCTTTAAGATACAAAGTGTAAGACGAAAACGAAAAAACGAAATGATTAAAAAAGCGAACCAATCAAAAGGAGTGGATACACTTGAAAAAATGGGGAAAACAAATCATGCTGCTAACGCTTGTTGCAGCGTTAACCGTAGTGCTGGCGGCATGCGGAGGCAAAAAAGAAGATACGAGCGCTAACTCTGGAAACACAGCAACAGAAAATACGACGAACGGTTCGACATCGGAAACAGCAAGCCCTGAGAAGTTGTCCGGAACGATTGATATAGACGGTTCCAGCACAGTATATCCGATTACGGAAGCAATGGCTGAGGAATTCGGCAAAGAGCATGGCGAAGTACGCGTATCGGTAGGAACGTCGGGCACCGGCGGCGGCTTCAAACGCTTCATTAATGGCGAAACGGCTATCAGCAACGCTTCCCGTCCGATTAAGGAGAAAGAAGCAGCTTCTGCGAAGGAAAAAGGCATTGAGTACTTGGAATTGATGGTTGCCTACGATGGTTTGTCGATTGTCGTCAATAAAGACAACGATTGGGTCGACAAAATTACAATCGATGAATTGAAGAAAATTTACGAACCGAATTCTAAAGTGAAGACGTGGGCGGACGTGCGTGCAGGCTGGCCTAATGAAGAAATTAAAATTTACTCGCCAGATGCCAACCATGGAACATTTGACTACTTCACCGAAGAAATCAATGGCAAAGCGCAAGAAAGCCGCAATGACAAGCAAGTGACGTTCAGCGCAGACACGAACGCCATTGTACAAGGAGTCGCAGGCGACAAGAACTCTATCGGATATTTTGGATATTCCTACTTCGAAGAGAACCAAGACAAGCTGAAGCTCATCCCGGTAGACAACGGTACTGCTACAGTAGCGCCTTCCCAAGACACGATTAAAGACGGCAGCTATTCGCCATTGTCCCGTCCATTGCTCATCTATGTGAACAAGAAGCACATGGAGAAGGCAGAAGTGAAATCATTCGTTGAATATTACTTGCAAAATGTCGGCAGCATCGCCAAAGAAGTCGGCTATGTAGCACTTCCACAAGAAAGATATGACGAGCAATTGAGCAAGTTGAAATAATTAGATTCGTCTAAATGTATGTGAATGCACGTAAGACTAGCATCATACAACCTGCAGCAAATGTGATGTCTCTCCATACGGAAGGTTTGGGACATCACATTTTCACGAAGATAATGTTAACGAATTGTAAAAGAAGTAAAGAGAGGTTAAGACGATGCAGGGTAATCTCCCGCAACAAGAGACAACGATGTCCTTTAAAAACAAAAGAGCGCATATATCGGACAAAATCGTTCCGATTGTGCTGTTTATGTGCGCAGCCCTGTCGGTACTGACCACGATCGGGATCGTATACACACTCTTTTCTGAAACATTCTCTTTCTTTAAAACTGTAAATATATCAGAATTTCTGTTCGGCACGAAATGGAGCCCGCTTATTGAACCGAAATCGTTCGGTATATTGCCGCTGCTGGGCGGTACTCTGATGGTGACGGTCATCGCCTGCCTCGTTGCTATTCCAATCGGCCTTGCGAGTGCGATTTATTTAAGCGAATATGCGCCGGCACGCGTTCGCAAAATCGTCAAGCCGGTGCTCGAGGTGCTGGCCGGTATTCCGACAATTGTGTACGGATACTTCGCCTTGTCGTTCGTCACGCCGTTAATTAAGAGCATCTTCCCAGATGTGGGCGTGTTCAACGCATTGAGTGCGGGGCTTGTCGTTGGAATTATGATCATTCCGATGGTGTCGTCGCTGTCCGAGGATGCGATGATGGCGGTGCCGCGGAGCTTGCGTCATGGCGCGTACGCACTAGGTGCGACGCGCTTTGAAGTAGCGCTCAAAATTGTCGTTCCGGCCGCGTTTTCCGGCATCGTGTCCTCCGCTGTATTGGCCTTCTCCCGTGCCATCGGAGAGACAATGATTGTGACGGTTGCAGCCGGGGCTACACCGCAGCTGACGTTGAACCCGCTTGAGAGCATTCAGACGATGACGGCATACATCGTTCAGGTCAGCATGGGTGATACGCCGCACGGCTCGATAGAGTACGGTACGATCTTCGCCGTCGGGATGACGCTCTTTGTCATTACGTTCTTGCTGAATATTGTCGCTCAGTGGGTCGCAAGACGGTTCAGGGAGGAGTACTAAACGAATGAGTATTTTACAAGATGCTAACCGTAAACAAATCAGCAATCGCCGTAAAGTCGATATGACGCTTCATATTTTATTTCTCATAGCAACATCCATCGGTATTATCGCTTTGATGGCCTTGCTCATTCAAATTATGATGGACGGTTTATCCCGTCTCAATCTGGAGCTGTTCACGAATTACCCGTCGCGGATGGCTGCCAAAGCCGGGATGAAATCGGCCATTGTCGGTTCCATTTATATGGTGCTCATTATGGCTCCCATCTCCTTCATACTCGGCGTAGGAGCGGCGATCTATCTGGAGGAATATGCGAAGAAGAGTGCGTTCACGCGCTTGATTCAATTAAATATCAGCACATTGGCCGGCGTGCCCTCAATTGTGTACGGAATTCTCGGATTGACGATCTTCGTACGCGGGCTGGCTCTGGAGCGCAGCTTGTTGTCCGGTGCGCTGACGATGACGCTGCTCGTGCTGCCGATTATTATCGTATCCGCTCAAGAGGCGATTCGAGCCGTGCCGAAAGCGCGCAGAGACGCATCCTTCGCGCTTGGCGCCACGAAATGGCAGACGGTATCGCGATCAGTGCTGCCTTCCGCGATCTCAAGTATTTTGACCGGTGTCATTCTGGCACTGTCGCGGGCTATCGGCGAGACCGCGCCGCTTGTCATGATAGGCGCCCTCACGTTTGTCGCTTTCCTTCCAGAGAGCATTATGGATCAGTTCACAGTCATGCCGATTCAAATTTTCAACTGGGTATCGAGACCGCAATTGGCCTTCCACGAATTGGCGGCTGCGGGCATTATCGTTCTGTTGGCACTGCTTATCATCATGAACATCTCTGCGGTGATGCTGCGCAACAAATATCAGAAAAACGTGTAAGGAGACGATCGCATGAGCACAGCGACTGCCTTAAAAACATTAATCGACATTCGCGACTTAGACCTCTACTACGGTACTTACCATGCTTTGAAGAAAGTGTCGATGACGATTCCGGAAAAAGCGGTGACGGCGTTCATTGGCCCTTCCGGCTGCGGTAAATCAACGCTTCTGCGCACGCTGAACCGCATGAATGATATGATCATCGGCACGCGCATTGAGGGCAAGGTTGAAATTGCCGGTACGGACATATACAGCAATGAAGTGGACGTAGAAACATTGCGCAAGAAGGTCGGCATGGTGTTCCAGCAGCCGAATCCGTTCCCGAAGTCTATTTACGATAATATTGCCTACGGCCCGCGTCTGCATGGCACCCGCAGCAAATCGCAGCTGGATGAAATTGTGGAGCAAAGCTTAAAGCAGGCGGTGCTGTGGGACGAAGTGAAGGATTACTTGAAGCGCTCGGCGTTCAGCCTATCTGGCGGTCAGCAGCAGCGCCTCTGCATTGCGCGCGCCCTGGCGGTGAACCCTGACATCCTGCTGATGGATGAAGCCACATCCGCGCTCGATCCGATATCTACACTTAAAATCGAAGAGCTTGTTCAAGAATTGAAGCATCGTTATACGATTGTCATGGTTACGCACAATATGCACCAAGCTGCGCGCGTGTCGGACCAGACGGTATTTTTCTTAAACGGTGAAGTGGTGGAATTCGATAATACGGAAACCCTGTTCTCCAATCCGAGCGACAAGCGCACGGAGGACTACATTACGGGACGTTTCGGATAAAAGAGGCAGTTCAAAAATCCCCCTTTTGATCACGAAGCATCTCAAGATGTCACTTAGCATCGAAAAGGGTCATTTTTGAACACGCATGAAAAGGGAGAGTGGGTGAAGCATGATTAAGCGCAAGGAATTTGACTTGGCTTTGAATGAGCTCAGCAGGCTGCTAGAAGAGATGGGGCAGCGTGTCGAACGAGCCTTATCCGAGTCAATTGAGTCCTTGAAGACGATGGATGCAGTACGCGCCAAGCATATCATATCTGAAGATGTTGAATTGAACCAACTCGAAGAGAAAATTATCGACCTCGGTTCAAGACTCATATTGACACAGCAGCCGGTCGCGAAAGATTTGCGCCGCATCCTCGTCGCCTTCCGCATTTCGAATGACCTGGAGCGGATGGGCGACTTGTCTATCGACGTGGCGAAGGTGGTGCTGCGCATGGATGGACAGACGCTAATCAAGCCGCTTATCGATTTGCCGCGTATGGCGGAAATCGTGCAGCAGATGATAACGGACTCCATTCAATCCTATGTGCGGGAAGATGTGAATCTAGCTTATAAAATGGCGAAGGAAGACGACCAGGTTGATCAACTGTACAGCCAAATTTTCCGCGAGCTGTTAAGTTATGTTGTAGAGAACCCGCAGAACGCTTCCCAAGCGATGCTGCTTACGTTCGTAGGGAGGTATATCGAACGGATTGCAGACCACGCGACGAACATCGGTGAAGCGGTTGTCTATCTGGTTACGAACGAGCGTCCTGATCTGAATAATTAATCATTGCAACCGATCGGAGAAAGACCCGATCGGTTGTTGTCGTCTAGGGCGAGACTGATTTCCTTTTCTGGTCTAGGCTATGCTATCATGTTAGCAAGAGAATGGATTGAGGTGCTTTGTATCATGGAAAAATGGATCGTTATCGACGGTAACAGCATTATTTATCGAGCTTTTTTTGCAATGCCCCCACTGACGAATTCGCAAGGTTTACATACGAATGCCGTGTACGGCTTTACTACGATGCTGCTACGCATATTGGAAGAAGAACGTCCGACGCATATGCTCGTTGCATTCGATGCAGGCAAGGAGACGTTCCGCCACGGCGACTATCAAGACTATAAAGGCGGACGCGAGAAGACACCACCTGAATTGTCCGAGCAATTTCCTCTATTGAAAGAATTGTTGACCGCAATGGGTATTTCCCATTTTGAACTTAAAGGATATGAAGCGGATGATATTATCGGCACGCTGACGCGTCAAGCGGATGAATCGGGGCAATCCATGTCTGTCGTAACGGGCGATAAGGATATGCTGCAGTTGGCTTCTGAGCATGTCACCGTTCTGCTGACGAGAAAAGGCGTGACAGAGATTGAGAAGTACACTCCAGCAGCCATAGAGGAGAAGTATGGGCTTGCGCCGCTGCAAATTATCGATATGAAAGGCCTGATGGGCGACACGTCCGACAACATTCCGGGTGTCCCTGGGGTTGGTGAGAAGACGGCGCTGAAGCTGCTGCATCAATTCGGCAGTGTGGAAAGCGTACTTGAGCATGTTGATGAGCTGAAAGGCAAGATGAAGGAGAACATTACGAACCATGCCGAGGATGCGCGCCTCAGCAAGAAGCTGGCGACGATCTTTCGGGAAGTGCCTTTGGATAAGGAATGGGAAGAGATGGCTTTTTCGGGCTTGAAGGGAGATACCGCCATTCCAGCGTTGAAGAAGCTTGAGTTCAAATCGATCATCGAGCGTATTGAGAAGATCGGCATGGTGGATGGCTCTTCAGTTGCCGAGCCTGCTGTTGCCGATGATTCACTGTCAGCCGAGAAGCTGAATGTTCGTCTGGTGGACGACAACTGGGATGAATTGAAGCAAGCGCTGGACGCGGCAGATACGTTCATCGTGGAATCTCACGGCGACAATCCGCATCAGGCGGAGCTTATCGGCATGCTGATCGCCTATGAGGAAGGAAGCTGGTTTCTGACTAAGGAGCAGCTGCTAAGCGAAGAGGCCGGAGCGATACGCGAGTGGCTGGGTGACGGGAGCAAGTTGAAGAACGGATATGACATGCACTACGCCGAGCTTGTGCTGCACTGGACAGGCATACCGTTTGCGGGATCAGGCTTTGACGTGCAGTTAGCTTCTTATGTGCTGAATCCGGACGATGCGACGGCTACATTGCAGGCGGTGGCAGAGAAGAACGGCTTGCCCGCAAGCCCAAGCGATGAGGATGTATATGGAAAAGGGGCCAAGTTCCGTGTGCCCGAGCTTCAGCAAGTGGCCGAGCATAGCGCGCGCAAGGGAGCGCTCGTGCGTCGGTTAAAGCCGCTTATGGAGAAGACGCTGCACGAGCAGGAGATGGATCGCCTCTATTACGAGCTGGAATTGCCGCTATCTAAAGTGCTGGCTCAGATGGAGAAGACAGGTATTAAAGTGAAGATTGAGAGCTTGCAGCAGCTGGGCGAGCAGTTCAGCGAGCAGATTGAAACGACGATGAAGCGCATTTACGTGTTGGCTGGCACCGAATTCAACATCGGTTCGCCGAAGCAGTTGGGTGAAATTCTGTTCGACAAGCTCGGACTTCCGGTCATGAAGAAGACGAAGACCGGATATTCGACCGATGCGGAAGTGTTGGAAAAGCTAGAACCGTATCACGACATCATTCCACTCATTTTACATTACCGTCAGATGGCGAAGCTGCAATCGACTTATATTGAAGGTCTGCTGAAGGAAGTGCGCAAGGAGACAGGCAAGGTCCATACGTATTTCCGTCAGACCATTGCGGCTACAGGCCGCTTAAGCAGTCAATACCCGAACTTGCAGAACATTCCGATTCGGTTGGAGGAAGGACGCAAGATTCGTCAAGCCTTCGTACCATCGGAACAGGGCTGGCATATTGTTGCTGCCGACTATTCCCAGATAGAGCTCCGCGTTCTAGCCCATATATCGGGTGATGAGAAGTTGAAGGAAGCGTTTCTTCATGATATGGATATCCATACGAAGACAGCGATGGACGTGTTCGGCGTAAGCCCGGATGAGGTGGATGCCAACATGCGCCGTCAAGCGAAGGCGGTCAACTTCGGGATTGTATATGGCATTAGCGATTATGGGCTCTCTCAGAACTTGAATATTACGCGCAAGGATGCCGCAAGGTTTATCGAGCAGTACTTTGCCGTCTTCCAAGGCGTTAGACAATATATGGACGATATCGTCGTACAAGCGCGTCAGGACGGTTATGTGAAGACGCTGCTTGAACGGAGAAGGTATTTGAAAGATATCACGGCGTCGAATTACAATCTGCGTTCGTTCGCCGAACGCACCGCGATGAACACGCCAATTCAAGGTACCGCAGCAGATATTATTAAGCTTGCGATGGTGCAAATGGATGAGCGCCTGCGGGAACAGGGCTTGCAGAGCCGAATGCTCCTGCAGGTGCACGATGAATTGGTGTTCGAAGTGCCGCCTGATGAACTTGATACGATGACGAAGCTTGTGCCGGAAGTAATGGAGCAAGCATTACAGCTTGCCGTACCGCTGCGAGCGGACGTGAATTCAGGTGAAAACTGGTATGAATCCAAGTAAAATTCACGATTTCCACATATCCGGGATATTTTCGGTATAATGGACATCGAGGTGATATATTATGCCGGAATTACCGGAAGTAGAAACAATCAAACGAACGTTAAACGCATTGGTCGCGGGGAAGAAGATCGAACGGGTCACCGTATCCCTCGCTCGGATTATTCAGCGGCCAGCCGATATAGATCAATTTTGTGACGCATTATGCGGACATACGGTACAGCAGGTTGAGCGCCGCGGGAAATTTCTGCGCATTCTGCTCGACGATCTCGTACTCGTCTCCCATCTTCGCATGGAAGGACGCTACGGCGTCTTTGCATCGGACGAGCCAGTGGAGAAGCACACGCACGTCATTTTTCATTTTGACGACGGTACTGAGCTGCGATACAAGGATGTCCGCCAGTTCGGGACGATGCATTTGTTCAAGCCGGATGAAGAATGGACGCTGCCGCCGCTTCATAAGCTAGGAGTAGAGCCTTTGTCCGATGGCTTCACCGTTGAGCAGTTCGCGGCGGCCATGCGCAAGCGGCGCAGCTTTATTAAGCCTGTTTTGCTTAACCAGCATGTTGTCGTGGGCATCGGGAATATCTATGTGGATGAGGCGCTGTTCCGCGCTGGAATTAATCCGCTCCGTCCTGCCGATCAATTGTCGGACGAGGAGTATGCCTGCTTGCATGAGGCGATTATCGCTACGCTCCAGGAAGCGGTGGAGGCGGGCGGCTCCTCTATCAAGTCGTACGTGAACGGACAAGGTGAGATGGGGATGTTCCAGCACCAACTGCAAATGTACGGCCGGGAAGGCCAGCCTTGCATTCATTGCGGTACCATTATAGAGAAGACCGTGGTCGGCGGGCGTGGCACGCATTACTGCCGATTGTGCCAAAAACAATCATAACCCGCTGAACGTTGAGCTGATGAAGTGATACAGCTTGCGTATGCACTCTTATCCGCTCCTGCCCATATGATGGATGTATATCATCGGTGGCCTCCGATATGCGCTATCGCTGTCGGTGTCCGCCAGGCGGGGAGGAACTGGGTTGCTCATTCAAGTAGCGTCTATGCTGGTATTGGCCTTTGCGCTAAGCTTGGACAGCTTCGGAGTAGGAATGACATACGGGTTGCGCAAACTTCGCATCCCTTGGACGTCTATCGTCATTATTTCATTATGCTCTGGATTGGTCATTTTGGTGTCGATGCAGGTCGGCGCCCTGCTCGTTCAATACGTTTCCGCATCAACTGCACAGTGGATTGGCTCCGTCATCTTAATCGGAATTGGATGCTGGGCGATTGTGCAGCTGCTGCGATCGCGTGCGGGCGACATCGCTGACATCGCTGTAATCTCGTCAGCAACTTGTGATGAGAGTAGAGGCAGCCATGTCCGGACGAAGAAAGAAGGCTGCGGCAACGATACGGCCGGAGCTTTGAATCCAGATACAGCCGATTCGAATCCGGAACCGCGGCCCGTCTTCCGCATCCAATTGCGGAGTCTCGGCCTTGTCATTCAGATTTTGCATACGCCTAGCGCTGCGGATATGGATCGTTCCGGTACGATAAGTTCCTCGGAAGCGGCATGGCTGGGCGTCGCTTTGTCTCTGGACGCGTTCGGCGCAGGAATTGGAGCGGCCTTGCTCGGTTATCCTCCATTCGCTACAGCGCTTATCATCGCGTTGTTCAGCGGCACTTTTTTACGAATCGGGTTACAAGTGGGCATCGCTTGCGCTCAATTCAGCTGGATTGGGAAATTGACGTTCATACCGGGGTTGATGTTGATTATGATGGGGATTATAAAGCTGTTCTCCTAGAGGTTGTTCAAAAAGTCCCCTTTTGATTTACAAAGCATCTTTTTGAACATGAACGCTTATGAAACTTTTACAGATGTGAATGAAGTACAGCAAAATATAAACGAGGTGAAAGCATGAACATCGGATTAACCGGCGGGATAGCGTCGGGGAAAAGCACCGTCTCTAACCTGCTTGTGGAACGGGGCGCTCTGCTTGTTGATGCTGATCGGATTGCCAGGGAGGTTGTCCTTCCTGGCAGCCCCGTTCTGGACAAGATTGCGGAGCTGTTCGGAACGGACATGCTTCTTGAGGACGGCTCTTTAGACCGCAAGCGGTTGGGGGAGGTCGTATTCGCTAGCGAGGAGCAGCGCAAAGTGCTGGAGGGAGTTACTCATCCGGCCATCCGGCATGAAATGATAGCACAAATGAGCAGGTTGGAAGGGGAGTACCCTGATAAGCTCGTTGTGGTGGACGTGCCGTTGTTATACGAATCGGGTCTGACGGAAATGTTTGAATCTGTAGTCGTCGTATATGTTCCGAAGGAAATCCAACTTCAGCGCCTCATACAGCGGGATGGAATTGACGCGGTACAAGCGGAGCGCCGATTGCAGTCGCAATGGGACATTGAAGAGAAGCGCACGCTTGCCGATGTCGTCATTGATAACAGTCAAGGACTTGAATATACGGAGCAGCAAGTTGAACGTTTCTGGTCGCAGAAAGGATTGTTATGAACCGTGTTATGAAGGTTCTGCGCAAGAAAAGAGTGTTGTTGTCGCTTTTCTTGGGCTTGTTGTTTATTTTGTTCGTTCAATCCCAATGGTTGGGGCGTTGGATGTATCCGATTCCATACGAGAACGAAATACGCAAGCATGCGGCAAAGTATAAGGTCGACCCGCTTCTCGTGGCGGCGATCATTCGAGTGGAAACGAATTTCCAAGCCGGGCGTGAATCCCGTAAAGGAGCGATTGGCGTCATGCAGCTTATGCCTGAAACAGCAACCTGGGCGATGGAACAGTTACAGTTGCAGAGGCACTGGACGATGGATGAGCTGAAGAACGAGGTTGATCCCAGCATTCATTTAGGAACGTGGTATTTAAATTCCCTGTACAAGCAATTCAACGGAAATTGGATTGCTGCCATTGCCGCATACAATGCGGGTCCAGGAAATGTGAACAAATGGATGCGAACGCAAGTGTGGGACGGCCAATATGAAACAGCCAAAAATCAAATACCATATGGAGAAACGAAGTTGTATGTTCAACGAGTCATCCATTATTATGATAAATATAAAGATATTTATCCGACACCATTGAAATGACAAAGAAGCATCGGACGAGCCGATGTTTAAATCACCGCTTGAGCCGATGCTTCTTCTAACTTATTTGTATTGACCTGCAAGTTGTTGCTCAGCCATTTGTACGAGACGTTTCGTGATGTATCCACCGATCGAGCCGGTGTCACGAGTCGCCATGTTGCCATAGTACCCGTCTTGCGGGATGGCAATACCCAATTCTTGAGCGATCTCGAACTTCATTTGCTCAAGTGCTGCCGTTGCTTGTGGTACAACCAGGTTGTTGCTGGAACGATTGTTTTGGCTCATATCTATTCACCTCCTTGCGGTTGGTAATTGTATTGTGCGCATTCTTGTAAAGTTCATTACAGGTAACGATTGGGATTTTCATCAAATTGATTAAACATCAGGCGTAAAGGACGGAGGAAATGAAATGAAGTGCCCCTATTGCGATCATTTAGGAACCAAGGTGCTCGATTCTCGTCCGGCGAATGATAATAAGTCTATTCGCCGCAGGCGTGAGTGCGAGCTGTGCAGCCGACGCTTCACAACATTTGAAATGGTAGATGAGACGCCTCTTATCGTCATTAAGAAAGGCGGGAGCCGGGAGGAGTTCAGCCGGGACAAGATGCTGCGCGGGCTCATTCGGGCATGCGAAAAGCGGCCGGTATCGGTAGAACGGCTGGAGATGATTGCTTCGGAAGTGGAGAAGCAGCTGCGCAATACGGCGCACGCCGAAGTGGAGAGCCGCATTATCGGCGAGCTGGTAATGGAGCAGCTGTATCCGGTTGATGAGGTCGCTTATGTCAGATTTGCGTCCGTATACCGGCAATTCAAAGACATTAATATGTTCATGAAGGAATTGAATCATTTACTATCCAAAAATTCTTTGGGAGAACATCAAGAATAACAACAAATGTAAGAACCCGAGGAAGCTGGGGTTCTTTTTTTGTAAGCAAACACAAAAAAGACACCTCGTTAAGAGATGTCATCGAGTATAACATGGATTGGTGGAGCCAAGGGGGCTCGAACCCCTGACCTCTTCGCTGCCAGCGAAGCGCTCTCCCAGCTGAGCTATGGCCCCGTTCACCTGTTATATTGTACCATGCACAGTATTAAAAATGCAATAGGACAATTTTCTTATTCAGCAAGCATTTCAGGTAAATTCACTTGGCTGTCAATTTGATCCGCGAATCGATTCAAGCATTTGCAAATAAAGTCTTTCCGGCAAATCGGACAAGGAATCGTCAGTAAACGGCTAATGCTTTTCTCGCCATGGTTATAGAACACACGGCACAGCGTACCATCTTGCAGCTTCACTTTTACCTGATAAAGATTTTCGGAATCGTTGCGTTCGATTAACGTTTTTTCCTTTACAATCGGTTCATAGGTCACGTTTCGTTTCACCTGCATCCTTAAATTTTTCGCAAGTAACATATTATGTTTTTTGAGTGTCTTTGTCAATTTAAATTATAACATCCTGGAGGCAAAGTTATTACTGACGGATTATTGAATACGTGAGAAAATACGAAAAACGAAGGAAAAAGTCGTAAACCACGTATTGGCATATTTTTTTGCAGTGCAATTTGCCATGCAAGTCTCGAATAGGTCTCACCCATTTATACCCGGCGGAAATTGCGGTCATCCGTATTTTTTGTTGTAATGGATATATGAGAATGCGATGAGTCTTGCAGGAGGGAGGGTATCAAGTAGTTATGGAACTTTTCAATGAGACAGAATGGATGACCCGAACGGACACACCACAGACCATCATCCGTGATCTTATTAATTTGCCGGATTCATTTCCGTTCATGGCCGCAACAACAGAAGGTGTCAGTCCCGGCTCTCAGCGATTGCATTGGCACCGGGAACTGGAGATTAACTACATTCGCAGAGGCCGGGGGTTTTATTTAATCAATGGGGTGAAGTATCACTTCCAGGAAGGGGACATTTTACTAATTAACGCTCATGACCTGCATCGCGCCTTCGAAACGGACAACCTTACGATGGACGTGTTCATGTTCGACCAGGCACTTCTCGCCATGGAGCTTCGTTATGATCACGATGTGTTGCGTCCATTTCGCGAAATGGGCGTACAGTTTACGAACCTGTTAAGCCGACAGCATCCTGTAATTCCGCAGCTTGTCGATATTTTACAGGATATTACGCTTGAGATGGACCTGAGAGACGCTTCCTATCCTTCTGTGGTTCACGCGCAATTGACCCGATTTCTCGCATTGGTGAACCGTCATTTTTCCGTATCGGATGCCAATCCCGCACCTGTCAAGCATCGTGGCATGCATGCGCTCAAAGAAGTTATCCGTACGATGGAGCTGCATTTATCTTACCAATGGACATTGAAGCAGCTTGCGGATTTGGCTCATTTGAGTCCTTCTCGTTTTAGCGCATTGTTCCAACAGGCTGTCGGCACTTCGCCGCTTGACTACCTTATCCAGCTGCGATTGACCCATGCGGCTCATTTATTAGAATCCTCAGACGAGAAGATAATTGATGTCGCAGAAGAATGCGGCTTTCGAAATTTATCCAACTTCAATCGCTTGTTCAAGCAGCATTACACAATGTCACCCAGTGAACTTCGTCAGCAAAGACAATTGAATAAACAGTAAGATTGTATTAGTTTTTGCGAAATTAGTAGTAGTCTATCTTTGAAAAAAAGGTGTAAGGTAACTATAAAGCGTTGTATGCGCATTCAGCGATTGTCGCAGGGGCGCGAACAAAACCAGAGATAGGAGAGGAACTGATGAGCATCTACTTGGGAGTGGACGCTGGAGGCAGCAAAACACACGCCCTACTAATTGACGCACATGGAAATGTATTAGGTAAAGGATTGGCCGGCAACGGCAATCATCAGATCCACCGTGACATAGCCGCGCGCAATATACGCCTTGCTTGTGACGCGGCACTTGAATCGGCCAATCTGACTAAGGACGACGTTACGTTTGCCTATTTCGGGCTTGCCGGTGCAGATCGGGAGCCGGATTACACGATTTTGCGTCCGATGATTGCGGAGCTTGGCTATGAACGCCATGCCATTGCGTGTGACACGATGATCGGAATGCGAGCAGGCACGAACCGTCCGTACGGTGCGGTTATCATTAGCGGATCGGGCTTCAACAGCGCTGCTCGCAACCGGAATGGGCAGGAGCTGCAATACGGCGGTTTCGGTCATATGTACGGCGACGGCTTCGGCGCAGGCTCGAGCTTGGCTGTATTAGCGTTTCGTGCGGTCATTCGCGCATGGGACGGACGAGGAGAAGCGACGAAGCTGACCCCAATTATACTTGAACAGTTGGGCTACAGCTCAGTGGATGAGATGTATACCGATGTGCTGGATAACGTTCAATCTGTCCCCAGGGACCTAGTGAAAGCACTGTTCCTAGCGGCGGCAGAGGGAGATGCTGTGGCGCTCCGCATATTGGAGGAGGAAGGTACAGAGCTCGGCAATGCCGTTAACGCGCTCATACGACGCCTTCACATGACAGAGGCAGCCTTTGATGTTGTTCTGATCGGCAGCGTATTGACGCGGGGACAAGGGCCGTATTTTATTGAAGCCATCAGCCGTATGGTGAAGACGGCTGCGCCATACGCTCGTTGCGTGCGACTCGAAGCGGATCCGGTCATCGGAGCAGTGCTCAGTGCAATGGATGAAGACGGCATGACGATCAGTCCGGAATTGGACGCTCGTCTGAAATCATTCGCTTTTCATGAAGGCTAAAGCTTTACCTCAAAGTTAAAGCGATTATCTTTCGATTATCATTATCAATTTGTATTGAAATGAGGAGGTCTTTGCAATGGGAGAACAAGCAGGCTTGAAAGTAGCAGTCATCGGTGGCGGTTCCTCTTATACGCCGGAAATTGTAGAAGGATTTATTAAAAATTATGAACAAATGCCGATTCGCGAGCTATGGCTCGTCGACATTGAAGCAGGCAAGCATAAGCTCGACATCGTAGGCAATCTTGCCAAACGCATGGTGAAAGAAGCGGGCGTGCCGATCGATGTGCATTTGACGTTGGAACGCGAACGCGCGATTGAAGGCGCTGACTTCGTGACCACTCAGATGCGTGTCGGCTTGCTAGAGGCGCGCAAGCGCGATGAGCATATCCCAATCATGCACGGTGTTATCGGACAAGAGACGACTGGCCCGGGCGGAATGATGAAGGCGCTGCGCACCATTCCAGTACTTCTGGACATTTGCCGCGATATTGAGCGCTTAGCCCCAGAGGCATGGATGCTGAACTTTACGAATCCTGCCGGAATCGTGACGGAAGCGGTGACAAAGCACAGTCGTGTTCGCTCAATCGGCCTGTGCAACTCACCGATTAATTTCAAGAAATTCTTGGCGGAACAATACGGTGTAACCGAAGCCGAAGTGCTGCCTGAATTTGTCGGTATCAACCATCTGCACTGGGTCACTTCCGCAGCGGTGAAAGGGGTAGAGAAACTGCCGGAGCTGCTGGATGGCGGCAAAACTTATACAGCAACGAACGTGCCGACTCTAGGATGGGATGCTGAGTTCCTGCGATCACTGGGAGCCATTCCGACGTATTATTTGAAATATTTCTACATGACCGATGTTATGTTCGACGAAATGCAGGAAGCGTTATCGAAGGACGGCACGCGTGCCGATGTCGTCAGCCGCGTTGAAGCGGAATTGTTCGAGCTGTACAAAGACGAATCGCTGCGCGTAAAGCCGAAGCAGCTTGAACAGCGTGGTGGAGCCTATTATTCGGAAGCGGCCGTTAACCTGATGAATTCGCTCTACACGGATAAACATGATATTCAAACGTTGAACGTGTCCAACGGCAATACTTATGATTTCTTGCCTGCGGATGCAAGCATCGAGGTGAATTGCGTCGTAACGGCGCAAGGACCGATTCCGCTGCCGCCAAGACGGGTGCCAGAGCATATTAAAGGATTGCTGCATGCGGTGAAGACTTATGAGCAGTTGACCATTGAAGCGGCGGTCAGCGGCGACCGCGGCATAGCACTGCAAGCGATGGTTCATCATCCGTTAGTTCCTTCGGTATCGGTAGCCAAGACGCTCTTGGATGAGATGCTGGAAGCGAATCGGGCTTACTTGCCGCAATTTTTCAAATTATAAAATAGTTAATATAGTTAATATAGTCGAGAAGACCTTGCAGATTGGTTGTGGGCAATAATATCCAGGTTACTTGGGTTGCTGCACGATTATGCGAGGTCTTTTTTTTGTTGTGAAAAGCATGCATCTACCACGCTTTCACATGTAAGTTGACGTAGTATACGTGCCGACACCATGTGGACAAGGACACGCATACAATAGAATATCCCGCGTTAGAGGAGGATACGTCTATGAGATTGATCGTTATTAACATCATCTGCGGGGTATGCGGCATCGTATTGGCATTTTTATTCGGAGTGTGGAGTCATTTGCTCACTTTATTTATGGTAGCGATAGCGATAGATTATATTTCCGGTATCGCCGCATCGCTAAAACAAAATAAAGGATTAAGCAGTAGGGTCGGTTTTTGGGGCCTTGCCAAAAAAGGCTTGATGCTGCTTATCGTCACATTGGCTCATCACATGGACATGCTGTTCGGGACAAGCTGGATCAAAGACGGAACCATCAGCTTTTATCTTGCGAACGAGCTCATTTCCATTACTGAGAATTATGCACGACTAGGCTTGCCGCTCCCTCCAAAAGTAAAAAACATCATCGCTTCTTTAAAATCGGATTCCAATGAACCTAAATAAGCTGTCATGATGACGCAACCAACTATTGCAGACATGATGGGACTGTGAGTTCACCAGCTCCAACTCATCATGTCTTGTTAATTTCTTATGGCGACAATACCTAAACGTGGCGAGAAAAAATGTGTGGGTCAATCGATGTATATTACAGTGACTCCCTCCCTCTGGAACTGGAGCTAACATCCAGATTGATAAGGCCAAGAGTCGTCGAAGCGCTCTTTTGTTCACTCTCCCCATGATTCAGACTGCGCAAGGAACATAATAGCTCAGGATCTGAAGGTATGAGAAACGGGCCTTATCAGAGGTGCTCTCAAGCTTTATTGAATGAAAAAGGAATTACTTACATAATCTAACCTCATTTCGTTCAATGTTTCGTCACAAATTGGAAAAATGATTCCGAAATATTCAAGTTTATATTGAGAGAAATAGGAAACATTTTGTAATATGTAAGGTGATGAATGTAACTGACAAAGGGGCGTAGAGCATTTATGCAGAAATGGACGATGTTCATATTGTTCAGCGTCGCGTGCTTGTTTGCCGCCGGATTGATGCTGTTCAACATGCCGCAACCTGAAGCAGAGGAAGCAGCTCCGGAAGGTGTTCAGCTTGTTAAGATTGTAGCGACCAATGATTTTAAGTTCGACCAAGCGGAATATAAGGTTAAGGCCGGGGAGAAAGTTCGCTTGAAGCTAGTGAACAAATCCGGTTTCCATGGAGCAGGCATTAAAGATTTCGACATCGATCTCAAGGATGGTCAGATGGAGAAAGACGTCGTGTTCGACAAGCCAGGAAAATATGTAATTCATTGTTCTGTCATGTGCGGCACGGGTCACGACGATATGAAATCTTTTTTGGTCGTTGAATAAACCAAGCTGAATGGACAAGAGAAGGGGCTTTCAGCTCCTTTTTTTGTGTCTGAATGCGCACGAACCAATATATATCCAACATCGAAGGAGGATCCAGAATATGTACTATGTCAATACAGAGCAAATTGATGAGCGGTTAACGTTCATTCCAAAAGTCGTTCAAGCTGTAACTGAAATTAATAATCGTTGGGATGGAAGTTTATACGCGTCCTTCGCACAGGAACGGGCACTGCATATCGCCATTGAGATTGTGACGGATGTCGGCAGTTTGTTAATTGACGGCTTTCTCATGCGGGATGCGAGCAGCTATGAAGATATCGTCGATATATTGGTTCAGGAGCAGGTCGTATCTTCTTCGCATCACGACTCCCTTCTCCGATTGGTGCGCCTGCGTCGAGCATTGGTGCAGCATTACACGGAGTGGGAACGGAATGACATCCATCCAGTGCTGCTGGAGCTCCCGGACATGCTACCGGAATTCGGAGAATCAGTCCTGCGGTTCATTGCCAAGGAAATGCATCTTGCCTAAAGTTGGCGTGTCCTTGTTGTCTATACGAACATGATACGTTACAATGACGATACGATGACAACCAAGGTTAAGGTGGTTAAAATTGAAACAACCGGAACGTAAAGTGACAACGCGTCAGAAGCTGCTTACTTTGCTGAAGACGAATGGCTCCATGTCCGTGGCCCAGCTCGCGAAGGAGCTTGGTATGACAGAGATGGGCGTCAGAAGACATCTTTACGCGATGCAGCAGGAGCATTTGCTAGTGACGGATATGGTTCGCCAGCCCATGGGCAGGCCTTTGCAAATGTACCGCCTTTCTGATAACGGGAATGAGCGGTTCCCGAAGCAGTATCATCAATTGATACTTGATTTGTTGAAGGAAATGGAATCATGGCAGGAGAAAAATGGGGTACAGCGCCTATTTGAAGGACGGAAGCAATCGCTTTTGGAAAAATACGCTCCACAGCTCAGTCAGAAATCGTTCGACGAACGTGTGCAGGCTCTGGGCAACATTCAAGATATGAACGGATATATGGTGGAAACGGAGCCGGTAGATGACGGCAGCTGGCTGCTTCATGAGTACAACTGTCCGATAGCCCAAGTGACTCAACTATATAAAGAACCGTGCGCGTGTGAATTGGCGTTGTTTCGCGATTTACTGGAAGCTGATGTGGAACGAACGGAGTGCTTGGCTGAGCAAGGACAGCGTTGTACTTATCGAATTAAGCGGCGGTTATAAAAAGAAAGTTATAAAAAGAAAGCCGGGATTCAATTTTGAAGTGCTCCCTGTCAAGTAG
>NZ_ALKF01000193.1:0-141452 GCF_000283315.1 Paenibacillus sp. OSY-SE
TATGCCGATAAAAACTCTACTTACTACCGTTCTTTAAGAGCTGAGATGTTGTCTTTAGAAGCTAAGATGTTGCAACAAAAGAAACGGCCTTCTCAATAAAAGGGAGGTCGTATTTATTTATCAAGCGTAGTTATCCTAGGTTCACCTCTAACTTCAAAACCATGCTCATTTTCCGATATATAGTACAATAGAACTATTCACTATATAATTGGAGGTTAACGTTTCAATGAAAAAAATAATGATATTAATTACGGGCATTTTTATAGGTGTCGCCTTATCTGCTGGAACTGTTGTGGGAGCAACTACATACCTAAAAGCAACTCAATCGGATGTGAAGCTTGTTGTGAATGACACGGAAGCGAAATTATCCAATCCTCCAGTTCATGTGAATGGGAAACTGTATCTTCCCGTTAGAGATACCGCAAATGCTTTGGGTTATTCTGTACAGTCTGTAACCCGTTCAACGGTTACGCTTAAGGAAGGCATTAGCCAAAACACCTCTGCTCAGACTAATGAGTCGAAAACAAAAACGAATAGCGAGAAAAAGGAAAATCAAATGGTGAAGAACTTGAAAGAAACTTATTCTTCTGACGGCAAACTGGACGGAGCCAAGATTAAAGCAGCTTTAGAAAACGGCTCGCTTGATGTGAATGCTCAAGATACTGACACAGGAAATACTCTCTTAATGCTAGCTATTTTGGAGAGTAATTATGGCGCATATAAAGAGTTTAAGCGCAATGATCTTGATCCCAATATTCAAAACAGAGACAAACAAACGGCATTACATTTAACCACAATAAAAGAAAACTCTTTTTTCAGAGGAGAACTGTTGGAGGAATTAAAGGCCGATGCTTCAATAAAGGACGCATCGGGTAAACAAGCTATCGACTACACTGAAAAGGAGACAAGTGATTATTATCGTTTGTATTTGTATATGAATAAATAATATCTATCATTCCTTAATATCATTTATATTAAGATATGAAGTCATTTAAGTCACTCTTCACTGGAGTGGCTTTTTCATTTTGAAAAAATACCGACTGCAGGAGGTGAAAATATAATATGGCTGCAATTGCTCTTCATGGGCATCGTACCGATCAATCGACTAAATCTGGACATGTTACTTATGATATCTATCGATATGAAGACGACCCGCGAGACGGATGGTATTATAGCAGTTCTGGAAGTACGGGAGCATTGATTACGGGAACCATAAGTTCGTCTTCCGGTTCCGTGTTTGTGAATGGAACACCGATTTGTACCGTTGGGGATGCCGTCAATGAAACTTGGGTGGCCTCCCCTTCTGTCCCTTCTAATTCAAGCTATACGGAATATAGACATGTCACTCCCGGAACTTCTGGCAGCGGGCAAGGCGAAATTACGGAAGGCAATGCTGCCAATGTCTATATGAATGGAAAATTGATAGCTGTGCAAGGCTCCACAGTAACAACGCACCTTGGAACTACCACTAAAATAAATGGAGGGAACAGCACTGTCATGATAGGCAGTTCATAAGGAGGTTTTCTTTATTTCAATGCGTGAACGCTCGCAACTTTTATTTGCAGGAAACAAAGATCATCAGATGAAGGAGGTGATAATATGCCAGAGATAAAAACGTGCTTGGAACTGAATGATCCCGTCACGACGATATGGCGCAGCGGCACCCCGGACGATCCTTACAAAGACCGGATGGACTCCCTGCCCATCATTAACAACCAAATGACTTTGCTGGAGATCCCGTCACACGGGCACAAAGTCATGATTGAGGGCTTTACCGAAATCGACCAAGAGCGGTTCACGAATCGAAGCGCGCTCGCGCCTGACGAATTTCTCGTCAACTACGCCAACGGCATCGTGCAATTCCATCCTGCCCACGAAGGGACAACGTTGCTGTGCAAGTATAAAGGGAAAGGGCTCATCCTCTACCCCGCTTCACGCATCTATGCCATGGTCAGCCACAGCCCCGACGTCGTGCAGACCCTTCAGGATATCATCGACGAGATGCTCCGCCGCTTGCAGGAGACCAATACGGCGATTGTCGACTTGAAGCAAGTAATCAAGAACGCTGAGGAAGCCACTCATGCTGCCAACATGGCGTCCGATAATGCGAATCAGGCTGCTGATGACGCAAAGCTGGCCACCGAGAAGGCCTTGCATGCCTATAACACGACGACGCTTGTATTTAAGCCTCCGATAGCGGATATGAAGGAACTAACGAATACATACCCATATCCACAAGTTGGCTGGACGGTTCAAACCTATAAAGACGGCATGAGATACCGCTTTGACGGCAAGAGCTGGATTCCGATTGATATTTTCGGCCAAAACATTCAAGTCGTAGGCGAACATGCGGATGGGCTAATGTCGGTCGCCGAACATGTGAAGCTGAAAACCATCCCTCTGGATGTGAAAGACCGCGTTATCGTATTTTGCTTGCCTTCCTACCTCTTTCAAGGCGTGCAAAGTGTCATCGCCAAATTCCCTTTTCAGGGCGAGATTGTGTCTGTCGAGGCGATTTGCGGCGTTCCCGGCGATTCCGACACGGAAATACAAATTGAGAAAACAGCCGATTTAGTGAAATGGAGCAGCATTTTGTCGCACAACATCCACTTTAAACCGCATGAGTTTTTTGATGACCGGACGTCGACAGTAAGCAGCAGCAACGTCAATGCGGGCGATATGTTCCGGCTGAACGTAGTCAAGCAAGGCGGGAACATGCAAAATGTGACGGTCGAAATGGTCGTGCGCATCTAATCTGGGGACGCCAATCGGCAATAAGGAGGGAAAAAATGAACAAGCAAGGTACGCAAGTATGGGGATCGGCATCGCTTCAAGCACAGCCCATCGTCATTGATAAAAATAATAACCGTTTATCCTTTAAAGTGGATGCAACCGAATATGAAGTCGCCATTCCTGAAGGCACCTATGTGACCAAGAAGGAGTACTTCACTTCCAATCTGATCGTTCCATTGAATGGAGCATTGGAGAATGCAGGCGCACCTGTCGTCGCCAAGCTGGGCGGAGTCCATATGGACAAGCACATGAACGTGCTTGTGCTCGAACATCACGACTCCTCTGCCCCGCATACTATCGATTCGTTCGGCGGAAGCGCCAAGGAACTCGTGTGGGGGAACACAGAGCATACAACCGATCAATACGGCAGCGAATGAACAATGTAAGCAATGTACAAATTTATGCGCTATTTATTTATAAAAACAAAAAATGAAAAGAGGAATTTATATGACACAACCTATTATTTCTTGGCTTAACAGCACGCATTCGGCAGAGGTAACTGCCCCCTATGACTTCGGTGTTATCGATGCCGGAGATTCGAGCCCGCTTGTTACATTTAATATTTGGAACAATAAAAATGGTAAAACGGACGTTTCTAAAATGGAGGATTGCACCATCACAACGCGTGAAATGGAAGGCGGTCTAGAGACACAAGTTGTAAGTGGCAACTGGTTTCACGCGCAAGTAGATTCTTTGGGTGAAACAGATATTGCAGATCCCTCTTCTCTTATCGGCAAAACCCTCTCCAAGCCTATTGGCACGACCGGGAGCACAACCAAGGACCATTCCGGAAAAGAACTGACGACGCCGCTGACTCCGGCTGCACAGGAAATACTCGGCGTTAATAATAATGGCAATCCGCTGGATGCGGCAGGCAACTATGTCACCTTCTCGCTGCAGGCAGAAATACCAATGGATGCTTCGAGCGGAAGACAAGACTTCAAAATTCGCGTTTCGTACCGCTACGTGTAACGAACGCTTCCTTTCAAGGCGAGGCTGACCGCAGTCTCGCCTTTTTTCATGCTCACAATACAATGGGAGGTTTACTATGATTTTTCATAACCGATACAATCGTTCGCCGGTTCCCCATCAGAGCTTCATCTGGATTGCGGAATATTATGACGGCACCTATTTGTCCGAATATGACTTCGATACTAAAAAAGCGAACAGCTTTTATCACATAGATAAACACAAATTAACGAGATTCGGCTTAATCGGCCACGGCTCACAAGTATACTTCGATGTTGGCAACGGAGTTTTTACAATGAATGACCATCGGCTCATGGTATCTTACCAGACCAAACAGCATGAGTATCCCCTGACCGGAAGAGCCTTTCTATATAACGACATCATCACCTACAAAGACGCTGTATCCGATGTGAATTTACTGTTGGCTGGCGCTAAGCAAGGACGCTTTAGCGATAAAATTGTGCAATATAATGTGGGCTACAAAAAAAACATGGCCCTGCTGGATGTCAACATTAACTTCCAGTGCCTGTTGTCTATCCCCTACAACGAAGCTTCTTTTCTGGCCATTAAAATTACTTCCGATACAGATCTTGATGGAAAACTGATTATACGCCGCAACGGATTAATTGTGGATGAGATTCATGCTCCGCTCAAAGCGCAGCATGCAGGAATGATGAATTGGGAAATTAGATAGCGAGGTGACATGGCAATGGCTACACAAGAGATAGGCTTACCTATTAAGTTCGAAACCGGAACGTTCAACAATACAATCATCAAAGATGGAAAGCTGCAATTGGCTGAAATCAAAAAAGACGACAAAAGCAACATCGCCTATGCCCCTTTTGGCTCTTGGGAATCGCAGCTTATTCTCATCCAAGACAAAATCACTTCCTTCAAACGGATCGCTAAAAATATTGAAGTGAAAGGCGATGCAACCTATAAAATCTATACCAAATCCTCAGAGGATGGCACGACATGGACGGAATACATAGAAATCGATAATGCCGATGGCAGTATCCACTCCCCTGCCGCCAAATACGCAAAAGTAAAAGTCGAGATCATTCCCCCACTTGTGGGCGCAACCTTTACAGTGGATGAGTTTACGGTTACAGCGAAATATAGCAATGAATTCGTAAATTCGGACAACGGCGTGCTGGAGTTGAAAAAGAATTATCGATATAAGTATGTGAAGGATGAATCGTGGAAAGATGAAGGTGTGGTTCTGAGGAAGAAGATTCCGAATAGTAAAATGAAAAAGATTGATTCGTTACAAGTGGAGGTGTAGTTATGCCAGTTCCAGCGACAAGAGGAGTTTTAAGAACAACAATTAAGGATATGAAAATTGGTGATTATATTAGTTGCTATTGGTTTTGGGGTGATAATAATTTAACTGGTGGCATGAAAAATATGTCTTTAAACCAGTCTGGGCCGGAATTATCGATTGAAAATCCAACTGCAAGCGGAAATTTCTATTTTATCAAAGCAGACAAAGGGTTATTGATTGCTGATAGAGTAACTCAGGTTTCCATAGCATGGACTACAATAAATCAAAATAAATGTATAGAGGGTTTACAAAAAATATTTCGCAATGGTTGGGATGGCGTAAGTGATATCTCAGGAGTTATTCGTTCTCTTACTGGCGGAGTCGCTTATGCAGATGAATATGGGAATAAAATAATTCCAAATATAAATGAACCAAAACCTCCTTATGGCGCATTCCCAACGAATAATGAATATGACACATATATAAGATTATCTAATTTGAACGGAAAAATAACACCTAATGATATTCATGTGTGGAACCATGGTGGACTTTTCTTTTGGTGTCAAGATACACCTAATAATGGAATCAACTCACAGCATACTGGAGTCCTTTCTAACTATCGAATTACACGAGGAAGGATCAGTGTCAGTAGTAGTTTTTATTCAGAACTAAATTATAATGAGGCTGCTCGTTCATTTGAAGCTGTTGGTTTTCGTCCAGTATTTGAATATAAAGAATAGAAAGAAGGTGATTAAGAGTGATAGAAGAGGTTAAAAGTATTGGACGATTGAAAGTTGGGAAAAAGATACGTTGTCACTATAAAGCACTTAATAATACCTATGGCACGCTTTCAGGACTAGGAAAAGAAACATCAGATTTCATTTCACCTATAACATCATCTGCAACGCCAGATGGTGATTTTTATTTTATTTGTGTTGACAAGGATCAGCTTGGAAGATGGAAATTAATCGCTGACAGAAACATACAACATTCTATTTCATGGGATACATTAAATAGTGCTGGAGTAGCTAGTGGCAGTGGGTTGCCGATTGAATTGAATTATGAGAATATCGCCTTAAAAAAACATGTCGAAGCTGACACTAACCACTTTCAAAACTTTGTAGTATCTAAAGTGGTTGATGGCAATGATAGCCACACTGACGGTTTTTTGCAATCTGATGGGGATAAAGGAAAAATAACAAGAATAATTATTGATTTGGGGAAAGAAGAAAAGATAGATGGATTAGCGCTAACCAATTTATTGTACTCATCTGGTTATCGTTGTAAAAGATTTGAATTTAGCTGGTCAAACGATAACACGAACTGGAATATTATTATAAGTGATTCATTGCCAGATAATGGCCTAAAACATTTTTTCAAAACAAAGGCAGGTGCTAGATATTTCTCAATTTTAATCAAAGATAATTATCTTGGTTCTGGTTGGTCATCAGGGATTGGAGAAATTGAGCTTATTAGGACAAATCATCAGTTGACATCGACTCTTCGGCTCCTAACAGGTGGTATTAATGCCAATGATAAAGATAATGAATGGGATAAATACGTTGTGGATGATAACTTGAATGGTGTAATCACGTCCGGAGATGATAACGTCTGGCATTGGAAATCTTCCACAGCATCATGGACAAGTTCCACTCAAACTGTTGTTAGCAGAAGAGTAAGAAGAGGAGAAGAATCTGGCCAACCAGTAGGATATTATAGTGATAATGCAATTTTGTCAGAAACATTTGAGGCGCGTGTTGGCAACGGTTTTCGACCAGTATTACTTGTTGCTCCTTCATCAACAACATCTTTTATACACCACTATAACAAATATAAAACTTACGACAATGCATGGAAAACAATTTCAACAACTTTACCTTCAAAAGACACTTTTATGAATGATGGTATTAGTGATTTATCTACTCTGGATAGAAAAGAACAAATTGTTACTCTTCCTATGACATCCACTGTATTAGGTGAAGGTAAATTGTTTAAGGCAAAGGTTGATTACAAAAAATACTTTGATATTAACCGTATTAATGTGAAGTAGGACTGAATTGGTTCTACTTCTTTTTATATTGAATAACGATTTTATTTAGATGGGATGGTGAGGAAAGTGGCTAAGTTCGGAGATGTTTTACTTCAACCAGAATCAGGTTGGAAAAGGTATGATGATTCTGAACCAATAATCCTTTATGAAGGAGATGGGTGGGAACGATATTCGAATGGTGCGTACTACAATGGAGCCCGCCAAGCATGTTCTCGAACATCTATCAAACCAAAAATTAAGTTTAACTTTATTGGGAGTAAATTAATATTAATTAGTTCTCTGTATCTTTCTTATTCAAACAAAATTGAGATTAAAATTGACGAAAAAATATATGAGGCTAGTCAAGTCAGTAATAGCACTTATAATCAAGCAGTCTTTTTTATCATAGAAGGACTAAAATTCAAAGAACACTCAGTCGAAATAACAAAAATCAATCAAGGTGGATGGGAGAGTGACTTTAATCTTGATGCCATTGATATTGATGAAAGTGGGCAACTGAAACCGTATGCCCCTAGAGAACACAAGTATCTAATTCATTTAAATAGTGGGCAATACCTCTCACTTGAAAATCAAATGGCTACTGCAACTGCCATTCCTCAAATGACTTCAAATACAACACCATCTGGACGAGCATTTGCAAAAGACATCTACTCAGCTCCGTATGATGCTTGGAAAGCATTTAATCAAACCGATGATAATGATGGATATTGCTCCCAAAATGGTAGTGCTGGAGTTGGTTTTCTAGGATATGAATTTACTCATGACATTCCTATTTTTAAATATACATTACGAAGCATGAATTCATCTGCTGCCCTTCATACTATGCCAAAAGATTGGACTTTTGAAGGAAGTTTTAATGGAGATAAGTGGTTTGTTTTAGATACACAGAAAAATCAAACTTGGACTGCTACAAACACAGACAAAGATTACTACATCACCAATCCGAAATCTTATAAAATGTATCGTTTGAATTGGACTGCCAACAATGGATATACAGGATATACAGGCATCAATGAATTAAAGATGTATATTGGTAGTAATTCAGTAACACATGTTCCAACATTAAATGAAAAATACTTTATAGCATATGGGATGGACAAAATAACACAAGAATCGCTTAAAAGTAATTATGATCAGGTACAGTTAATCTCTAATAGAGAAAGAAAATTAATGAAAGGAAAAACATTCGAGCATGAGATTGATTTGAAGAAATATGAAGTGAATAGAGTCTTATTTCGAAATTAAGAAAGAATAAATCTCAAAAAAATGAGGTGAACTATTATATGGCAAATAAATTCTTACTAAAAAAAACAAACAACCAGAAATGCCACTCAATAATTAATGAGAAGTATATAGAGGTTGGCGACCAAACAGTTGAAGGCGATTTTAACAATTACGGCATGAATAGTAATATTTACATTGATTTGAATAAAGAACTCATTAACAGAAGTTTTGTAGTCAAAAATCCTGTTATTTATGAGAAAGGAAGAGTATTTAGACTTCGTGTTGATGGTTCTATGATAAAAAATATGGAAGACAGCAACTCAGAGGGGAAGGTTGATGTCACTCCTATATTAAATTCATTTTCTAATGGAGAGGTTACTGTAAGTGCTAGTAGTACTGCCTCAGGATATCCGGTTTATAATGCATTCAATGACTCATCAAAGTATTGGAAGGCAAACAGTGTTAACACATCAATAACGATGATTTTTAAAAAACCTATAGTGCTTACAAGATATAGTATTAGTAAATATTACAATGGGCCTGGCCCCAATTATTCATCCTTTGCTGGATCGAATGACGGGAGAACATGGACAACGTTTGTAAATAAAACATCATTATCTTCAAATTTTAATAACAACACAGCCTATACACATTATAGGTTTAGCTTAAGCGGTCACACAAATGCCAGTGAAAATTATCATACAGTTAATAGAATATATATTTATAGAAGATTTTATCAAAAACTATTGATTTTTCAAGATAGCCAATATAAGTTTTACGACAACATTAATAATGAATGGGGAATAATTGGTAACACATGTGAGGAGGCGGACTTTTTAAATCATGGCACTCTTCCATCTTCTATTCCAGAAGAAGCATGGTCTAAAATATCAGGTGAAGTTGAACTACTTTATTACAGAGAAGAAGATGTTTCTGAAATGGTTTTTTCAATTGAAACGGAACCTTTTACCCTTGCTGAAGAGCTTGGAGGTCAAACCATTAAAGTAATCGAATATACTGATAATCCTGCACAACATGAATCCACCATTACATTAGAAACTGAACCATTTACGTTTTATGATAAAATTGGCGATAGCTTCGATGTTCTATATTACACCGATAATCCAGATAAGACGGAAGCTGAGCTAGAGATAAATCATAACTATTCCCCATGGGATGAACTTGATGGTGATTTTGAATTAGTGACATGGACAATGGAAGAAGAAACGGAAGTGCAAGAAGAGTTGGATTCATCGTTTAAAGAAGCGATTGATGGTGGTAACTTGTATACTGCTTCAATCAAAGAAGATGCAATAAAGGCGACTGGTGGATGACGTGCCAGTTGCCTTTTATTTGTTAAATAAGGAGTGATATTAAATGAGCTATAGAGATAAGGCTAGCTACGATAATTTGGGAGGGAAAGGCAATAGAAGAAACATTATTGAAGTTACGACTGATTTAGAAATTGAATCAGGAAATATTAGTGATTTGATAGATGGACAAAATATAAATACTTTAAAGTTTAAGAATCAAATCATTGCAGACAAAGTAATTCTTTTTGATTTTAAACGTCCAGTGCTTATAACTCATATTAAAGGATTTTCCGTTGGAACAGTTGGTGTTGATAACGGAACGTTTCGGGTAGAAGTAAGTAATGATGGGGTGATGTGGAATGATGTAGGATTTTTTTATAACTCATCAAATATTGGACTTGAAGCAAGGTTATATGGTGGACATGACTTTTTTAGGTATTACAGATTAAAGGGAGCGAATAGTCAAAGTAAGCTAATAACTCCGCAATTTCAAGAACTTGAATTCAATATTGTTTCTAAGCCAAACAGAAGCCTATTCTTGTTCTCTGACGGAAATTATTATAGTGCTTATTTAGGAAATAAGAGTCTTGTGCCACGTATGACTTCAAATACAACACCTCGGGGAGTAGCCTTTAGTGAGGATGTCTTACAAGATTTCTATGTGTATGATTCATATAAGGCATTTGATGGCGGATCGAGAAATTTTTCTGATGCTAACACTATCCAATACAGCATTTATCAGTCAGGTAAAACGTATGGTTATGTAGGTTATGAATTTTCTGAACCTAAAAAAGTCATTAAGTACTCTGTAACAGGTAACCCAAGCTCTTTAGATAAAAGAAACCCATCTACTTGGTATCTTGAAGGGTCGAATGATGGTGCAAACTGGATTTCTCTTGATTATCAAAACTGGACAACATTCACAGGGAGTTTTAGAGTTATTGAATGCAAAATAGCTGAACAGAAAATATCTGAATATAAGTTTTATCGTTTAAGATGGACAAAAAATAATGGTGATGCTTGGACTGGTATATCGGAAATTCAATTGTTTGGAGATTCATATATTTTCCCAATAGGAGACACTTTAGCAGAGAACATGTTTGATGAATTCGGGTTGGATACATTAGATGATATCCCCGACGAACTTTGGGCTTCGCTAAAAGATATTTCACCTGAGTTTGAAATCGTAACGCTAGTTCCACCATTGGGTGAAAAGCCAAAACTGAAAAAACATATAAAAGACATACCTTTAAGCATTGACATGGATGCCTTGCCTATTGAACAGCTTACCGTGCAGCCATCCGATTTTGACTTGCACGGCAGTCTGCTCTCCATCGTTGCAAATAAACTACCTACCAATACCTATGATGGTATCTGTAAGTTTATCGTATCGTTTGACAATGGCGTTACGTGGGAAGTGTTCAGGAATGGTAAATGGAGAACGGTGAATGCGGCCGATATGGTGAAAGTCCGAGAACAAGGAATGAGCTTCAAAGCTCTTGCCCAAATAAAAGAAAAGCATCTCCTGAATAAAGGCAAACAGATTCGAATTGGCTATTACTTGGACGACAGCATACACCGCGAGGAAGAAGTTAAGCTTGATCATTCGCAGTTAATTGTGAAATCTGCTCTTGATGATGTGAAATTCGAAGACATGACCTTTCATTTACTCAATACGACAGCTACGATTCAGCTTCAACTAACCGGAAACAAGCTGACTGGCGAGCTGGATGACGCAGATAAAGGTAAAGTCCAGTATCGGGTGCTGCTGAACGACAAGCCGTATTATCCAGACAATGGCGAGTTCACGCGCTTGGCTTCATCTCCGTTGGATATCAATCTTTACATTTCCGAAAGAGAGATTCTGTTCAATCAGGAAAACAAGCTGACGGTCGAGTTCCAAGATTACTGGGGGCAGACCGATCAATGGGAAACGACGTTTATCGGCACCTATTCCGGCTTGATGTTCATGGACAAGACCGGAAACTATTACTCGGACACGTTCGGCGGGATATTGAAATACCTGGACTTCGGAATCATCATCGCGGGTCAAACGACCGTGGATCAGAAAGTGATTGTCAAAAATCAGTTGGGATATGAAATCACGAATCTTACACTGGAGGTGGTCAAAGACTCTTTGCCCCAAGGCGTTACTATTGAGTTGTCACGCTCCAATAAGCCATTTATCGCCCAAGATAAGCTGCTCTTCAGCCAGATCTTCCAGCAGGATGATACGGTTGAATTTTACGTCCGTATTGCTACTGTAATAGAAGCCGAGCCAACGGTGAATGGTCAATTTGAAATCCGCGCAAAAGCGGATCGGGTATAATCTCAATACAATGAGATCGGATGTGAATAACATTGAATGAATGTAATGATATAAGCTCCTCCTTCTACGTTAAAAAAGCGGAAAACAAACTAAAAGGCAAGTTTTTTCTCTACGGTTCAGGCAGCGATGATGTAAAATCAACCTTTGTGGTCGCGACCCGAGTTCGGGAAGACCTTGATGCGAGCCTATCTGTAAAAGTCGAGAGAGCGTATGAATTGTCCTCCCGCTTGGAAGTCATGTATCGCGGCAACGGAGATTTGCCTTCCAGCATCCAAGCGATAGCAGCCGAATACTTGCCGGCTTCGCTTGAGGTTAGACCGCATAATCAAATGTTCGGCAAATTCGAATTGTTAGAAGCTCCAAGGATTGAAACAGGGTTCCCTTCGATTGAAGACGCAACGACCCGCAGCCGCACTGACCTGCAGACGATTAACTTCGGCGATACGCAGCAAATGATGATAGGCGCGAATAATGGAGAGTATTTTGATTCTTACGTGAAGTTTGGACGTCTGAAAGAGTTAATGCCTGATTTGCATCTATTAGAAAAGGCAAAATTGAAAATATATTATACCGGATCATTACCGGACGGCACTAACATTGAGCTGCACCAGCCGCATCGATTCTGGGAGGAGCTTGGAGTTACACACGCCAATAAACCCCGCTCCGCTGAGCTCCTGTCAAGTGAATATACAATCAATCGGCAAAAACGTTACATTGAATTCGATGTGCTGGACATCATGAAGCGATGGCAGGCTGGCAGCTTGGTGGATTATGGGGTTCTGATCAAATCTTTTAACGATTACCCCGTTTATTTCTATACTCGGGAATCAAGCAAGCCGCCGCTTTTAGAAGTAAAATATATATCAAATCTGATTTACAGCGTCGGCAGAAGCGCGACTGAAGCAACCATGTTTATTTATGGCGTTGGCAATTCCGAGCGTTCGGCTTCGCTTACCGTGCATAGTGACCGAGGCGAGGATTCCAAAGAGGCTACTATATATATTCATCGGCCAGAAGTGCCTGTGCCTATCGATAAAACGGGAACCATTGCCGTCAGTCGTGCGAACATGATATCCAACATGACAGTTGGCATAAGAAAAGAAGACGTGTTATACGGCAGCATCAGCGTTCCTGATTACGGTGTAGAAGATCTTGATTCAATCGTTCAGATCAACACTCCGGAAAAGCATGCAGTCCTAACAGTCGATCCGAACATCAGTCTGCCAAGTATCATGACGGTAGCCAAGATAGAATGCACGAGTCGCCCCGGCCATATCTATGTATCGGTTCCTCATCTGCATTCGCGTCTCGAAGTTTCCAAATACAGAAGAGCGTCCAATGACTTAGACGCTTCGCTGACCGTACAAAAAGAGAAATACGAAGATCGTAAAGCGTTTTTGACTGTCAATCAACCCGACTTGGGCGGAATTTTTACAGTAAGAGCATATAAAGAAGACGATGTTGCAGGGCGAATTGAGATTCCGCATTACGATGACAAAGAGTCGTTCATCTATGTTTCTAAGCCTAATCTTGCATCTTCCTTGGATGTGAAATATGGGCACTCCTTGAATTCGACGATTTATGTGAAGCATCACGAGTATATGGAGTCGTTCATCGAGATAAAGCCGATTTCTCAGATTCATGCAACAATTGACATTCGACAAGTTGCCGATGCACCTGCACATCTGTCGATAAGCATTCCAGATTTACAGGCTTATTTGTACCCAAGGGTAATCGATAAGGATGATTTACGTGCAATTGCAAGAATCCGGAAGAAAAATGCAACCGACCTTCACGGACGAATAAATGTGAATGGAGTCGCTGGAGCGTATTACTACATCCTGTAATTGATGTATTGAAGTTTAAGTCGTCCCATTATGGGGCGGCTTCTTTTATTTTGAACGAGGAGGATCTTAAATGAATACATTTGATTGGAGTAAATATGGCTTTGTTCGCGTCACCAGTCCATATGGCTGGAGGAACGATCCATTCAACGGGAAGAAAGTATGTCATACCGGCGTGGATGTAGTCAAATTACATCAGGCTCCCATACATGCTTTTGCAGCTGGCGAAGTCGTTCATGCCAGCATGGGTGCTGCAGGAAGCGGCTTTGGCGGCTTCGGCAATGTCGTCGCTATCAAGGATAGCAATGGACATCTACAATGCTATGCTCATCTGGATAGCATTGGTGTCACGGTCGGGCAGATTGTTAAAGAAGGTCAAGAGCTTGGCAAGCAAGGAACGACGGGGCGCTCTACGGGCTCGCATCTGCACTTTGAAGTGCGCAGTAAGGCCTCTCCGAGCTTAGGATTCGGTCATCACATCGATCCGGGGCACTATTTATCAAATTTTTTTTCCGCACACACACAAAGTAAAAATAAAAAAGAATGCAAAACAGTACCCATCCGTCTTAACAATCAAGCGTTCTGTGAAGGATTTCTGGAGGGAAGCATTACGTATGCCCCATTGCGTGCCATCAGCGAGCAATTAGGAGCCCGGGTAACTTGGAACGGCAAGGAAGCAGCAGTCAATGGAACCCGAATATTAGGCGGAAAATTAATCAATGGACGTACGTACATACCTGTTCGAGCCTTTGAAGAAGCCATTCAGGTCAAGGTGGTATGGAACGGTCAAGAGGTTAACATTATGCAGTAAACTGGAAACAGCAAAAACCCCTGCCATCGCGAGAATGGCAGGGGTCAATATTACGCTTCTTCCGTCACTTTTACTTCTTTCATTTTGTCGCCTTGCTTGATTTCATCGACGACATCCATGCCTTCTACAATTTTACCGAACACCGTGTGTACTCCATCCAAGTGAGGGAATGCCGCATACGTAATGTAGAACTGCGAGCCGCCTGTATCTTTGCCGGCATGCGCCATCGCCAGAACGCCGCGTTCATGCTTGTGCGGGTTGCCTTGTGTTTCGCATTTGATCGTGTAGCCAGGACCGCCTGTGCCTGTTCCGCTCGGGCAGCCGCCTTGTGCTACGAAGCCCGAGATGACGCGATGGAATGTTAACCCGTTGTAGAAACCTTCGCTTGCCAGCTTCTCAAAGTTGGCAACTGTGCCCGGCGCCTCTTGATCGTGAAGTAAAACTTTGACGACTCCGCCTTTTTCCATTTCAATCTGTGCGTATTTGCTCATATGTATGAACTCCCTTCAATATGCGTTGTGTTAGAACTACCCTCACGATTATACGATAAATCAGCGTAAAAAGAAAACAGATACGCAAGCACAAACAGACCCCGAGCCCCGCTGCCCAACCATACGCAGCGAAACTCAGGGTACCGTCAATCTTTCCTCGCTTTATTTCAGAACCGCTTGCTTGTTCAGGCGTGCCGGAATGCAATCATTCATGACGATGTCACGATGAGACTCACGGCGTACGACAATGTCGGCTTCGCCGTCTTGAACGAAGACGACAGCGGGACGCGGGATGCGGTTATAGTTGCTCGCCATCGAGTAATTGTACGCTCCAGTGCAGGACACAGCCAACAGATCGCCTTGGTTTACTTTAGGCAAAGCGACGTCCCAAATGAGCATGTCACCGCTCTCGCAGCATTTTCCTGCAATCGAGACCACTTCTGAAGCTTCCTCATTTCCCCGGTTCGCCACCATCGCTTCATAGCGGGATTCATACAATGCCGGACGCGGATTGTCCGTCATACCGCCATCTACCGCCACGTACTTGCGAACGCCTGGAATGTCCTTGACGGACCCGATCGTGTATAATGTCGTTCCCGCTTCACCAATGATGCTTCGGCCCGGCTCTACCCAGATTTCCGGCAGACGATCGCCGATTCCCGCAAAGCAACTCTTCACAGCTTCCGTAATCGAACGCACATATTCGCTTACTGCAAGCGGTGTATCGCCTTCCACATACCGTATGCCGAAGCCTCCGCCCAGATTAACGACTTGGAACGCCACGCCCGCTTCGTCCTTCACTTGACGGGCGAATTGCGCTACGCGCTCCACCGCCAGCTGGAAGCCTTCCGTTTCAAAAATTTGCGAACCGATATGCGAATGAATGCCGAGCAGCTCCAAACCTTCGGCATCCGCAGCCGCTTGCACGGCTTCGAGCGCCGTTCCGTTCCCGATATCGAAGCCGAACTTGGAATCAATCTGACCTGTGGAAATATACTCATGCGTATGTGCCTCTACCCCTGGCGTGACGCGGAGCAGCACGGAGACGGTCTGTTTGCGTTCTTTTGCCATGGCATTGAGCATATGCAGCTCGGTGAAGTTGTCAACGACGTAGCAGCCGATACGGGCATCCAGCGCCATTGCGATCTCGTCTGGCGTCTTGTTGTTGCCGTGGAAATGAATGCGCTCAGCCGGAAATCCGGCTTGCAGCGCCGTGTATAGCTCCCCTTCAGATACGACGTCAAGCGACAAGCCTTCTTCATCCACGATCCGGCACATCGCCATCACACAGAACGCCTTGCTCGCAAAGGCAACCTGAAATTTCAATCCAGAGGCGCGAAACGCCTCCATATACTCCCGGCACCGTTCACGCACGAGATGTTCATCTACTATATATAACGGAGTGCCGAATTGAGCCTTCAATTCAGCAGCATCACAACCGCCGATTTCCAAATGTCCGTTGGCATTGATTTCACTGGTTCCATGTAAGTACATCGTCTTTTCTCCCCATTCCCTAATCTATCCACGCTGTCTGAATCCATTATATTGCATCATGAAAAATATTACATCGAGTATATCAGCTAAGCTTGTCATTGAAGAATGGATTTTTTGGCTCAAGGTTTGCATTATGTCCCTGACATTGTTCACTCCGTTCAGGCTGCGATTTGCATACATTTTATGAAGCATTCTTTCTGTCAGTGCAATTTATAGGCAATATTCATTTTACATAGTATGCATACAACCAAAACAGGACATACACGAGCAAAAACACTCGAATATAAGGAAAATACAACTGTAATGAAATAGCTTTGGAAAATACGAACAGAAAATCACGCTCAGACTGCCCAGACACCATTTGCAAGTGAATTTCTCTACTTTCTCTACTTTCGGTATGCTCCAACAATGTATGAAAACCGTTCTCTCCTCTACGAAAAGGGTTCCAAAAAGTCCTTTTGCCCACTAACCCCTTGATCAGAAGAACAAGAACTCCTTTGAATCATTAGTAGGTAAAGCTCAATCAATCTTCAGTACTTAAGTTGTTACTTTGCATAGTCTGAATATTGGGGATAGTGAACAAAAGAGCACTTCGACAACTCTTGCCTTACGCCATCTGACTCTATGGGAGAGTGGACATAAGGGTACAGCAGAACTGTTTAGTTACACATCCATTGGCCGACATATTTTTCTCGCCCACCCCCTACTTCAAACGATTTTTCCGCAGACCCCAATTTATGCTTTCTCATCAATATAAAAAAGCCTTGGATTTTCTCCAGGGCTTTAATGCTTCGGCTGTTTTTCTACATTTGTCGCTTTTTAATTATGTATTACTTTCGGCTTTCCGCTACAATTAATCGTTGAGCCTCAACAATATACGTATCCAAGAGCTGACTGAGCCTAACAACATACTCATCGGTAAGCTTCTTTCTATCATTCGCTGCTTCTAACAACTCTTGTTTTACTTTTCCTACACATTCATGTTCATTAATAATATCATTCACTTTAACATAATCTATAGCACTTTTTATGTAATATTTCACACTACTTTCGGAATCATTTTTCATAAAAAAATAGTCCCCCATAAGCTTGTAAAAGCGCGCCAACTCGGACTGTCTGTATGGTGTACTGTAGGGGATGGTTGTTATTTTTTCTTCATGCTGCAAAAGCTCTTCTGCTCCCGGTATATTCTCGGTCTTTAAATACAAGTCCATTAACTCATTGACGATATGCAGAATCGATTGATCCTGACACTCGTACAAAAGCATTCGAAGGATGGATATCGCATCATCCGTGTTCTCTTTTGCCGTATATATCGTCGCCGTGAGCAATTGAACATTTTCCTTTACATGTTGGTATGAGAATTTACTATATTGCTGCAAATAAAAATTGGCCAAATCGTAATTGCCCAGTTCACAATTCGCATCACAAATGATACCAATCGAATTTGCTAAGAGCCTATCATTCGCAGGTTTGAGTTCCACCGTTTTCGCGCACAATTCCATGCTTTCTTGAAATAGACGCAAATAGAAAGCATGAACACCCAGTTTATAATAAAGAAGAGCTTGCTCCTCTTTTGGTAAAAACCCGGCGAAATAAAGAATGCTTCTTCCTGATTGATAGGTACTTCTGAGCTTAGAGAAATCGTCACGCTCAATCAAATATTGCTGCATCAAACCTTTCGCGACATAATGCATCATTCCATGGTCTCTCGCGTAGTTGCCGATTAAGGTAAATAAGGATAACTTAATGGAAGCGTTCTGAATTCCTTCTGTCGTCCTGTACAACTCCTCAACTACCTCACTATCCTTATTTACGGAATGCAGGAATCTTATCGCCACCTTCACACTTAATGAAGGAGCGGATTCAACCGTCGTATGGAGAATGCTTAATAATACATCCGAGCGATTCTCCATCATAGCGTACTTTTCGATGATATCATCAAAAGGGATTTGCAAAACTTTAGCCAAAGCATGTACGGTTTTAAAGTCAGGCCGTTTCACTTCTCCGTTCTCAAGTTTAGAAATCGTGCCTTTACTTAACCCCGCCAGCTCACCAAGCTGAGTAAGCGATAAATTGGCTTCATATCTGTAATTTCTAATGAGGTCGCCAAACGATAGGGACTGCAGCGACTCCATATCCTCATCCTTCCAAACTTTCTAATTCATCGCAATCAATATACCATTTTATCCCTGTGGAGTAAATAACCCCTGGTTAATTACACCACAATCATACCGTGAAAATATTTTCATAACAAATCAGGCTCCTGCGGGAGCCCGAACGTTGCTGATGCCTAAAGATGCTCACGATTCTTGTCTGAAACTTGCACCAAATTGTGCATTTACGTCACATCCACCACTGGAAATCAGTTACTACGGCGTTGTATCCGGCGGCATTTTTGTATTATCCCGCGTTTTGTTAAAGCTCGGACGCTGCTTCATGTAGAGAACGGGCTGGCGCACGAGGATGTTGAATAGCGCATTGGCGTTAAACGGAATAAACGGCCATAGATAGGACGAGTTGTACGAGCGATTAACGGCCAAGTACACTACCCATATCGTTGTGCCAATGACCAACCCTGGTACTTTGAATAGCGCCACCGCCACCAATAGGAACAGGCGTACGATGCGGTTCGCAAGTGACAATTCATAGCTCGGCGTGGCGAACATGCCGACAGCCGCAATGGCCATATAGAGAATGACCTCATTGACGAATACCCCTGCTTTGACCGCGATATCCCCGACGAGAATGGCCGCCAGCAAGCCAAGCGCAATGGCAAGCGGTGAAGGCGTATGCACGGCGGCCATCCGCATGAGGTCCACCCCGAGCTCGGCTAGCAGGAACTGAACGATTAACGGGATTTTCCCCGTTTCCATCGGACCGATAATCTGCAGAGCCGCCGGCTTCAAGCCCGGCTCGATAACAAGCAGCAGCCATAAGGGCAGCAAGAACAGTGAAGCAAAAATGCCGATAAACCTCACGCTTCGCAAATAGGTGCCCATGAAGGCCGTCTGCCGATTCTCCTCCGCGTGCTGGCACAAGTCAAAAAACGTCGTCGGCAAAATAATGACAGAAGGTGATGTATCCACGAAAATAACGATGTTGCCGTCCAGCAGATGTGCGGCGACGACGTCCGGACGCTCCGAATAACGGACCAACGGATACGGATTCCAGCCTTTATTGATAATGACTTCCTCCAGCTGCTTATCAGCAAGCGGCAAGCCATCGATATTAACCGCTTTTATCTTTTTGCGCACCGCTTCCACTTGACGTTTATCAGCGATATCATCGATATACGCAATACACACATCCGTCCTTGTTCGGCGCCCTACCTGCACCATCTCATACTTCAGTCCAGGATCGCGCAGCCGTCTTCGGACCAAGGTGACGTTCGTGAGCAAGGTTTCGGTAAAGCCGTCCCGCGAACCGCGGACTACTTTTTCCAGTGATGGCTCTTCCAAGCCTCGAGTCGGGAACGACTTCACATCGACCATCAGCGCTGTCGTTTCATGTTCGATGAAGAAAACGCTGCTGCCCGCCAAAACTTTGTTGATTGCTTCACTCATTTTATCTATTTTTTCAACTTGAATGTGCGGGATGTAGCACTCAAAAAATGCTTTTAACGCATTCGAGGTGATGGATAATTTGTTCAGGAACGACAATCGCGCCAGAATCATCGTCATTACTTCATCCTTGGCAAATCCGTTGAGATAGAACAGCCCTACTCGTCGGCCGCCGAATGTCATCTCCCGGAGCAGAACATCAAAGGATTCCTCCAAACCGACTACATTTTGCAACGTATGTCTGATCATCTCCAGCTTCTTGGGGATTGCATCATCATCCTGCCAATATTTAATCGATTCTTCTACCGTATTGGATACTTCATGCTGCTTCTTCTCCACATCCTGCTGCTCGTCTTGAGGCTGGCCAGGGGGCGGCATGCTGCCTTCTGGATGGGACGGCTCCGTCACTTGCTCTGTCATCGTTCTTCCTCCTTCTGCCTTCGCGCGCATTGTAGACTCTAACCAAGCTAATGAGGGTAAATAAAGCAATCAAACCATGAGCCTATAATTTTGCCGAGGACCATAGCGGTTAATAAAAACGTTAGAATACCGGACATCCCAAGGCGCTTCGCCAATATCGGGAGCACATTGAGCACTTCGGTCAAAGCAGCGGCCAGCAAGCCTACGAATACACCGTCCAACAAACCTATCACTGGTGACAACCAACCGGCATAACGAAGCTTGATGCTCCACAGATCGATAACGGTGAAGAACAGCGCCCCGGTAATGATCGCAGCTTCGAACCAATGCACGCGATGAAAGGAATTTGTTATCTGCGCAAGCCTCGGCAGCATGTCCAGTACGACAAATAAAGCCACCATGCCGCCACCTACCGCGATGCCGCCCGCCAAGCCGAGAAATGCGGCGAATATTTGGATGAATACGTTCACTAGCGCATTACTCACGCTTCTCATCCGCCTCTCGCAGCCGCTGGTACTCTTCCGTCACAATATATTGATTCAAGTTTTCCTGATACAGATACATTTCCACTTCCAGTGGCGTCGGTTCCTCATTGAATTTTTTGCGGAAGATGTGGTTGAAAAAGATGACCATCCCCAGCCCGATTCCGATGGAATAGCAGGCCTGAAACCAGAAGGAACTCGCTTCTTTGCGTCCGGTAAGCAGTTCTATAATCCGATGGTGGACTTGCAGCATGCTGACATCGGCATGAAAATTCATAATGGCCAGCCCGGAACCGAAGAATAAGAGCAGCCACACGATTGCAATAAAAAACGGATTCGGCCGCTTCGCCTGCTTAACAATCTCCACAAGTGTATGCGGCTGTCCGAAGCATTCGATGCCAAGAGCGGGAGCTACCGCTTTGATGGCCCTGACGATGGCCATCATGTCGACGAGGAGAATATTGCCGTCCTTAGGTTTCGGATTCAACAGCACTAGCTGCTTCAGCTTCGCCTCCCAAGACGAATCTACGATCACTTCCGCTACGTCCCCCAACCGGACGGGTTGTCCTGGCGGAACCTTGGACTGCTTTCTTAGTCGGATGTAGCATGTCGATGGCTTATCATCCGATATCACCATGTCCATCACTCCTTCCTCATTGTTCTTAGTATGGTTGAGTTGCGCTGCATTATGAGGAGATGGGACAGCAGGAAACATTTGCATTCCTGCTGGAAGAGTAGACACAAAAACACCGCAAGGATGATTCCTTACGGTGTCTGCATCACTGCGCGATTTGCGCCTTTATGGACTGTAATATTTTCTTTTCCAACCGGGACACCTGCACCTGCGAGATGCCCAAGCGGCTGGCAACTTCCGACTGTGTCTGGTCGCGGAAATATCGTAAATAGACGATGAGCTGTTCGCGTTCACTCAATCCTTCGATAGCCTCGTTCAGAGCGAGCTTATCGAACCACCGCTCCTGTGATTCGTCCGCAATTTGATCCATGAGCGTAATCGGATCGCCATCATTTTCAAATACCGTCTCGTGAATAGAGGTCGGAGGCTTGTTCGCTTCTTGGGCGAAGACAACCTCCTCCGGTGTAACACCGAGTTCTGCAGCCACTTCTTTAATCGTTGGAAGACGACCGAATCGCTTCGACAGCTCATCCTTCGTCTTGCGCACTTTGTTCGCCATTTCCTTCAAAGAGCGGCTTACCTTTAACGTGCCATCATCCCGCAAGAAGCGCTGGATTTCACCGATTATCATCGGGACCGCGTACGTAGAGAACTTCACGTCGTATGACAAATCGAATTTATCGACAGATTTAAGCAAGCCGATGCATCCGATTTGAAACAGATCATCCGGTTCGTACCCTCGGTTCATAAACCGCTGTACGACCGACCATACGAGACGAATGTTGCAGTTGACAAGCGTATCTCTTGCCACCGTATCCCCAGCTTGGCTGAGCGCAATCAGACGCTTCACTTCCGCGTCGTCCAAATAACTTTGTGACGATTGCTTCAAATCGACTTTCATGGCTTCAACCCCTAATTATAGAGCGCTTTTTTCGATTCTATCCGCTTCTTCATGCGGATGGTGGTACCAACGCCAAGTTCGGTTGTCACTTCAAACTCATCCATAAAGTTCTCCATAATGGTAAAGCCCATGCCAGAACGTTCCATATCCGGCTTTGACGTGAACAGAGGCTGTCTCGCCAGCTCGATGTCTTCAATTCCTTGTCCTTGGTCGGATACCGTCAACGTAATGTCTTCGCCTTCAATCGCAGCAGTAATGCTGACCATTCCAGTCGGTTCATTATCATATCCGTGAATAATACAGTTCGTTACCGCTTCAGAAATGACCGTCTTCAGATCCGTCAGTTCATCCAGTGTTGGGTCCAACTGCGACACGAATGCCGCAACGGCTACGCGGGCGAATGCTTCATTCTCGGAACGACTGGAAAATTGCAACGTCATAACGTTAGCTTCGCTTTGTCCGTTCATGATACGACCTCCAGACCGTTGAGCGCTAAATGCTCGTTATCGTAGACATGCATAATTTTGAACAAGCCCGACAATTCAAATAATCGGCGCACGGCCGGATTCATCTCACAGACCGCCATTTTCCCGCCTCTGCCTTTGATTTGCTTGTACCTTCCCAAGATAACACCGAGGCCAGAGCTATCCATAAACGTCAATTCACTAAGGCTTAGCACCACATGGTTCACTTGTCCGCGTTGAATCACCTCATCGAGCTGAAAGCGTACAATCTCTGCTGTATGATGATCCAGTTCCCCCCTCAAACGGGTAATTAGCACGTTACGCCGATGTTCCAATTCCACCTGCAAATTCATGCGTATCACTCTCCTCCCACGATGCCGAAACATTCGTCACAGAGAAACCCAATTCCTGCTAGGCGACAAAACTAGAAGCAGCGCGTCTTTATTTGACAAAAAACAACTTGCCGCAGGTCCGTTTAAATAAAGTCCACCAGCCGGCTTTCGCTACGTTTTGCGTTGCTTCGACAGGAAATTCCCGAATCATTTTATCCCCTTGATACACCACGATGCGTCCAATCGGCTGTCCGGCTTCAATCGGTGCCTTCACCGATTTCGGAGCGTCCAGCTCGAAGCGAATATTTTGCTTGGCGTCGCCCTTCTTCAGCAATACGGTGTATGGCCGTTGCGCTTTGATTTCCAGGTTCTCAACCATCCCTTTTTCCACGCGCACGCCACCGATTCGTTCCCCTGCCTTCAATAAAGGAACATTTGTATATTGGGCGAAGGCATAGTCGAACATTTGAGTCACTTCCGCATTTCGAGTCTTCGTACTCGGTTCACCCAGCACGACCGCAATGACACGCATATTTTCACGCTTTGCCGTTGCCGACAGGCAGTATTTCGCTTCCGACGTGTAGCCTGTCTTCAATCCATCCGCCCCTTGATAGAATCGAACGAGCTTGTTCGTATTGACGAGCCAGAACTTCTTGCTTGTATTCTGACGTAAATAATCTTCATACGCGCCGGTATATTTCGTCACGTTCGGATATTGCATCAATGCCTGAGACATTAATGCGATATCATGGGCTGACGTATAATGATTTTCAGCAGGAAGACCGTTGCAGTTCTCAAAATGAGTATTCTTCATGCCAAGCTCTTTTGCTCTATCGTTCATCATTTGAACAAAAGCCTTCTCCGAGCCGGCAATCTTCTCCGCCATAGCGACTGATGCGTCATTGCCCGATGCCATGGCAATGCCCTTCATCATTTCTTCGACCGTCATTTCTTCACCGGGCTCCAGAAAAATCTGCGAACCGCCCATCGATGCCGCATATTCGCTGGTCGACACTTTATCTGACAGCTTCAGCTTTCCTTCATCGATTGCTTCCATGACGAGCAGCATCGTCATAATTTTAGTGATGCTGGCCGGAGGAAGCTTGTCATGACTATTTTTTTCAAAAATAATCGTTCCCGTGTCCGCATCCATCAGCACAGCAGAACGAGCATTCTCCGCCAATTGCACTTCTGTCGCATTCGAGGAGGATGTCGCTTGGCTGGACGGTTCAGCATCTGTCCACGGCGGCAAATCTGCTTGGAGCGCAGCGGTGCTGGACGGTAATATAACAGCGCTTGCCAACACGACGCACACACTAGCATGTAGCCATTTGTTCAAAGAATGTCCCCTCCTAAAGAGATGTGCACAACCTTAATGGCAAACTCAATATAGCTGGATGTGCCTTATATCCATTCTTGTCCGAACGCAAGCAAAATATTCCACATTTTCAATGGATAGGCATAAAAAAGTTTCTACCGAAAAGAGTCTTCGATAGAAACGGATGATTGGCTTTTTATTTTGTGGTGCGTGATCAAGAGAGGGATTATGAACAATCTCTTATACGAATCGTTGAACGCCGTCTTTGGTTACAACCGCATATACGAGCGGCTTCGCGGCAACTTCCTGTGGCGTAATCTCGTAGGCTTTCAGAACCCGCTCCTTGGCTTCTTCCATCCGCCCTTTATCATTTACATGCAAAATGGCGAGTACATCGCCAACCCGTACCGATTCGCCGACTTTCTTGCGCAAATCAATGCCTACGGCCAAGTCGATGACTGAATCTTTGGTCTCCCGGCCTGCGCCAAGCAGCATCGCGGCAATCCCGATATGCTCAGCCTGAATGGCAGCCACGGTGCCGTCCGTCTGCGCTGCGACCTCAATCCGGTCTCCCGCATGCGGCAGACGGCTCGGGTCGTCGATCATCGAGACGTCTCCCCCTTGGGCTGCGACTAGCTGCTTCAGCTTCTGCAGCGCGGTGCCGTCCTGCAAATGCTGCTCCAACTGCCGACGGGCATCCGCTTCGTCCTGTGCCTTGCCGCCCAGTACCAGCATATGCGCTCCCAGGATGAGACACAGCTCATGCAAGTCAGCCGGCCCCTGTCCGCGCAGCGTCATAATCGCTTCTTCCACTTCAAGGGAGTTGCCGATCAGATGGCCGAGCGGCTGATCCATATCCGAGATGACCGCAATCGCGTGACGGCCGACTTCCGTCCCGATATCGACCATCGCTTGCGCCAAGGCGATAGAATCATCCAGCGTCTTCATGAACGCGCCGCTGCCCGTCTTAACGTCGAGCACAATCGCATCCGCGCCGGCTGCAATCTTCTTGCTCATGACGGAGCTGGCGATAAGCGGAATCGATTCGACCGTCGCGGTGACGTCTCTCAGCCCATACAGCTTCTTATCCGCAGGCGTAATATTTCCGCTCTGACCGATGAGCGAGACTCCGATATCATTCACTTGCGTGAAGAACTGGCTTCGCTCCAGCTCCACTTGATAGCCGGCGATCGCTTCCAGCTTATCGATCGTTCCGCCCGTATGTCCCAGCCCGCGGCCTGACATTTTGGCTACTGGCACACCCGCCGCTGCGACGAGCGGAGCCAGCACGAGCGTCGTCTTGTCGCCGACACCCCCGGTGGAATGCTTATCCACTTTAATGCCTTGGATCGGGCTCAGATCGATTTGATCGCCGGATTTCGCCATTTCAAGCGTCAAGCTAGCCGTTTCACGTGCATTCATACCTTGAAAGTATACAGCCATCGCCCACGCGGCAATTTGATAATCCGGAACTTTACCGTTGCTGTAGCCTTGGATAAGGAATCGGATTTCCTCAGGGGACAGCTCCTGTCCGTCACGTTTCTTCTGAATGATGTCTACCGCTCGCAAAATATAACCTCCTAGACCTTACATTTTCGGGATGATGGCCAAAACAAGCTTCAAAAACGTCTCTTTCACCCGCTCCGCAGTCTCCATCACTTCAGCATGAGAGAGCGGCTGATCCAATATGCCAGCAGCCATATTGCTGATGCAGGAAATGCCGAGCACTTCCATTCCAGCATGCTTAGCCACGATCACTTCGGATACAGTGGACATGCCGACGGCGTCGCCGCCCAAGGTGCGGAACATGCGGATTTCTGCCGGCGTTTCATAATTTGGACCTAACAGCCCAACATATACGCCTTCCTGCAATGAACATTGCTGCTCGCCTGCAATCTCCTTCGCCAATTGGCGCAGACGAGGGCTATATGCTGTGGACATATCCGGGAAGCGTACGCCCAAGCGATTATCATTCGGTCCGATTAACGGATTGCATCCGGTCATGTTCAAATGGTCTTGAATCAACATCAAATCTCCCGGTTGAAACGCAGTGTTAATTCCGCCCGCCGCGTTGGTCACCAGCAGCTTCTCCACACCGATCGCCTTCATGACACGTACAGGAAATGCTGTCAGCTCCGGCCCGTAGCCCTCATACATATGGAATCGGCCCTTCATCATGACGACCGTCCGGCCTTCAATCTGGCCAATGAGCAGTTCACCCGCATGACCCTCAACCGTCGATTGTGGAAAGTGCGGAATGTCCTGATAAGGAATCGTAACCGGGTTTTCAACCAAATCGGCCAAAATGCCTAGCCCTGATCCGAGGATAAGGCCAATGTCAGGTGTTGCGTCAATGCGCGTCTTAATATACGCTGCCGCGTCTTGAATGTGGTCATACGTTACTGCGTGGCTCATGAAAGATTCCCCCAATATTGAAATGATGCCGAACGACGCTTTTTACAGCAGTTCGGATAAGAAGCTGGTACCGACCTGAGGCTGGCCGGCTTGGAAATTATCCGCTATCGTTGCGCCCAAATCCGCATATGTCGAACGGATGCCAAGCGCTCGTCCCGCCTGAATCGCTGGACTGTACATCAGAAGCGGGACATATTCGCGCGTATGATCGGTGCCGGTATGGGTCGGGTCATTACCGTGATCCGCCGTGATGACCAGCAGATCATTGGGACCGATTCGTTCCATCATGGCCGGCAATGCCTCATCGAATTGCTCTAACGCCTGCGCGTACCCTTCCGCATCGCGGCGATGGCCGTACATGGAATCAAAATCAACCAAATTCGTAAACAACAAGCCGTTGAACGATTGACCCAGAATATCTGTCGTTGTGGTAATACCGTGCGCGTTGCTCTTCGTCGGGTAAGAAGCCGAGATGCCTTCCCCTGAGAAAATATCATTGATTTTGCCGACCGAAATGACGTCTTTACCCGCTTGTTGAAGCAAGTTCAATACAGTATCTTCAGGAGGCACGACGGCATAGTCATGACGATTCGGCGTGCGTGCGAACTGGCCTGGCTGACCAGCATAAGGACGTGCAATGACGCGCCCTACCGTATGAGGCTCTTGCAGCGTCAACCGTCTCGCAATCTCACAGGCGCGATACAATTCCTCCAGTGGAATGATATCCTCATGCGCCGCTATCTGAAATACGCTATCGGCAGATGTATAAACGATCCATGCGCCGGTTTTCATTTGCTCTTCGCCGTATTCCTCGATAATCTCCGTTCCGGAAGCAGGCTTATTCGCCAGCACCTTGCGTCCCGTTTCCTGTTCAAACGCGGAAATCAGTTCTGCTGGAAACCCATCCGGGTACGTGTTGAAGGGAGTCGTAATTCGAAGGCCCATTAGCTCCCAATGGCCGGTCATCGTATCCTTGCCTACCGAAATCTCCGCCATTTTCCCGTAGATTCCTTGCGGCGCGTCAACTGGCTTCAGCGCACCCAGATCGGCGATGTTCCCCAGGCCGAGCTGCTGCAGATGAGGCAGCTTGATATGAGGCACCCGTTCAATAATATGACCGAGCGTGTGCGTGCCTGTATCGCCGAATTGCTCTGCGTCAGGCAGTTCGCCGATGCCTACGCTGTCCAATACGATCACCGCAATGCGATCGAACGGCTTATTGCTTGTGTTCATGCCAATCACTCCTTTTTATCCTTCTTCTTAGCTTGTGTTAAGGAGAAATGGACCATACTCCGATTCAGAGGTTGTTCTAAAAGCCCTCTTTTGATTCCGAAGCATCCCACGCACTTTCATTTCATGCTATCATTTCTTCGCCCGTGGATGGGCTAGCGTGTAAACATCCTTCATGCTGCTCTTCTTCATATGCTCGACATAACGCTGTGTCGTGGCAAGCTCCGAGTGCCCCAGCATTTCCTGCACGGAGCGCACATCCGCCCCATTCGACAACAGATGAACCGCGAACGAATGGCGCATTGTATGGGGCGTGATCGGAAACGGCAGATCCAGCTTGTCCGCATACTTCTTAATCATCTTCCAGAAGCCCTGTCTGGACATCCGCTGACCGCGAACATTCAGGAACAGAGCCGACTCGATGGCCGTCTCTGAAGTGGAGTTGGCTCCAATCATTTCCGGACGAGCCTTCTCTAAGTACAATTGAATCGCCTCACCCGCGACTTGTCCTAGCGGGATGACCCGCTCCTTCCCAGAGGAGACGCACCGCAAGAAGCCAAGCTTCGGCTGAACGTCTTCGAGGTCGAGCGCCATGAGCTCAGAGACGCGCACGCCGGTCGCATACAGCGTCTCCAGCATGGCCCTGTCGCGCAGCCCTTGCACGGATTCGCCATCCGGCATCGACAACAGCCGTTCCGTCTCTTGCAACGACAATATATGAGGGGTCTTCGCTTCCGCCTTCGGGCGCTCTATTTGAAGCGTCGGATCTTGGCTCATCGTTCCTTCGATAATGAAAAAATGAAAAAAAGAACGCAACGAGGCAGCGATGCGCGAAATGCTTGAAGCGGCACGGCCGTCACGCTTGAGTTGATACAAATATTGATTGACATGATAAGAACGCACGTCTGCTGCGGATTGAATCTCTTCCTGCGCAATGGCGTTCAAAAAGGTCGAGATATCTCTTATGTACGCTTCCAGCGTGTGCGGAGAGAGGCGTCGCTCCTGCTTCAAATACTGCTCGTAGCTTTCCAATTGCTGTATGATTGCACTTCTCATCGTTAAACTCCTTACTTCCAAAACACTCTCTCCTATATTCCACACGATATCATCAAATTCCTGCTGTTTTGCTATCATTCCATGGATTTCGCACGTTATTTTCCTATTCGCCGAGCCAGTAAAATAACCGCAACCGATCCGTAAACGATGCAGGCTCCAAATCCGCATTTTCATCGGCACGAAATACTTTGACCGCTTTCCCATGCGGCTCACGATACTTATCCACTGGCGATATCCATTCGGTTACTGTGCCGAATAAATGAGCCATCGCATAGGTCATAAGCAGAAACAACGCGATGAACCTCAAGCGTTCCAACAGCTTGCGCAAAGGCACAATCATCGGAAGCACCTCCTCACCTCATGTTTGTCCCGCTAAAATTAACGTATGAGGTGAATTGGCTGGATATGCCGTATGCATTATTTAAAAAGACAAGCCTCCATGCCTAACGCTTCCGCAACCGCTTGATGAACGATGCCGCCCTGATACGTATTCAGCCCGACTTTCAGCTCCGGCGATCTGCGGACGGCTTCTTCCAGACTATGAGCAGCGAGCTTGCGTACATATGGCAACGTTGCGTGCGTCAATGCAAGGGTCGATGTGCGCTTTTAACATGTTACTTCCATTATAACCTCTGCCTTTTCTGAAACAATGGCGAACGATTCAGGTTTGCATTCACCGTTCCACGAACGTCCACATACGATAAATTAGATTTACAGGCGGTGTCAGACGCGCTGTCACAGCAAGTTATCTATTCTTTTTGAAGTGGAGGGCATGAATGCATGCGCACATTAACCCGCATGTTACAGGCGGCCGTACACGGTCAGCCTACTCGTAAGACCGATCGCAAAATGATTATTTTGAAAGACCGCAAAAGCTATGCTGCCTGTATTCAGCAGCTAAAAAAGCAAGGAATCGTCCCCTTAAAGCAGGTAAAATCCGCCCGGATGCTCTGCTGTCATTTAGATCGGCACAAAGATCTGCAGCAGATTATGAATCATCCAAGCATTCGGCGAATCGAAACTGATGCCCGAGTCCGCGCTCATGCCATTAAACCCGCGAAGGGCACAAAGCGAAGCTCGTCAACTTCCTCTAGATTGCGTCTAAAGAAACGCAACCATTCAACTCTTTATGCCACAACTTCCCAAATTCCTTGGGGCATCAAGCGAATTCACGCTCCCCGCGTGTGGCCGAAGACGAAAGGAAAAGGCATCAAAGTTGCAATCGTCGATACAGGGATTTCAACTCATCCGGATTTGAATATTGCCGGGGGAATCAATACGATTCGAAGAGGGATGCCCCATCAGGATGATAACGGGCACGGAACCCACGTAGCAGGAACGGTAGCTGCAACCGGCACAGGAAATATGTTGTACGGAGCGGCTCCAGAAGTAGATCTGTACGCTGTGAAAGCGCTTGATGAGAACGGCGACGGATATGTATCGGACATCGTTGAAGGCATTGAATGGTGTATAAAAAATAAAATGGATGTCATTAATTTGAGTCTTGGATTAAACGGTCCGAGCGATCTGCTGCGTTCTACCGTAAGAAGGGCGTACCGAAAAGGCATCGTGCTTGTCGCGTCAGCCGGGAATGAAGGCGGTGATGCAGATATGATTGATGTTCCCGCCAGTTATCCGGAGACGATCGCGGTAACGGCAACCGACAAAAACAATCAAATTGCTGTTTTCAGCAGCCGCGGCAAAGGGATTGATGTGGCCGCGCCAGGAGAAGATATCGTATCGACGAACAATAAGAATAGTTTTTCGAAGGATTCAGGCACTTCCATGGCCGCACCGCATGTATCCGGGACCGTCGCCCTCATGCTGGCCAGCAATCCCGAGCTAACGCCGCAAGACGTGAAGTCCATACTGATCGATACGGCGAGTGAACTGAAAGGTTACTCCGACCGTTCGCAAGGCGCTGGCCTTGTTCGTGCAGATAAAGCGACGGCATGCGCCATGGATTCGTTGAAATCGTCTTTCCCGTTAACAGGCATTTCTGCAGTGAGTGGTCCAATTAAAAAAGCGTTGGCGCGCCGCACGGCAACTAGCCGCTCCCCTGCGTGCAGGCCGAACAAATCGGAAGCCCAAGCAGCAGCGGCATCACGCCAGCGAACAAAGAAGGCAGGAAGGGGCACAGCCCAGTCCTCGAAGCTGCACAACGTAGTTAAGCCTCGGCGCAGTTAGCGCTGAGGCTTCTCTTCATTTCATACGGTTAAATTGCATCGTTATAAGCATTATACGTCCGCGTTATCGTCCTTTTGGGCTTGCTGTTCTCGTTCACGTTCTTTTTCGCGACAATGCTTGCATATTCCTTGAAAATCCAAACGGTGATCGATCACCGTAAAATGAAATTCTTGCTCCAAGCGTTCTTCCAATGGCCCGAGCCAGTCTTCCTGAATTTCCTGCATGGACCCACATTGGACACAAATGAGATGGTGATGGTGATGCTTGTTGTTGTCTCCACGCAAATCATATCTAGCTACGCCATCGCCAAAATTCAATTTTTCCACAACGTGCAACTCATTCAACAATTCCAATGTACGGTAAACGGTGGCAAGACCGATTTCTGGCGCTTTTTCTTTCACGAGCATGAAGACATCTTCCGCACTAAGATGATCCTCTTCATTCTCAAGCAGGACGCGAACGGTTGCCTCGCGCTGCGGTGTCAGCTTGTACCCTTGGGATTGCAGTTGTTGTTTAATCTTCTCAATCCGCGCTTCCATGGTCTCCCCCCTTGCCCGCCAAGCCACATTTCGATTTCACTTCTATTATTATAGGGGGAGAATGCAAGCAGTGTCAAATCATTTGCACGAAGGCAAGTTTTCTTCTTCACTGTGCATTAGCTTACCCGGTTAGAAAAGGCGCGGCCCATTTCATTAATCCGGGTGATACCCAGGTCACGACGGCGGCAACAGCCCCCATACCAAGCGCTGCGGACGCTTGCAACGCAAAGAAACGGCCGATCGGTTCCCGCAGCGACTGCAGCTTGGGCATGAATAGCCTGTGCTTCAATACGTGCATGGCAAGTGCCATAGATGCGACACTTGCAATCATAATTAATGGAATGGCAATCATGTTGTGCGGGGCTACCGACACAAAGGCGAACAAGACGCCTTTCCAAGCATATTGTCCGACCAACGTTCCGACCGTGAACCCGACGAACACGCCTTTGGCGAACACGAGCACCAATACGAGCGGAAATCCTACAATGGAAATGCCGAGCAACGCTATTACGGCGATCCATTTCAAATAGAACAATACCGAATCAAGAAAAGCTTCCCCGCCATTCGCCGAAGTTCCGTTCTGATCGATTGTCGTGAAAAAATGCCCGAGATGGCTTCCGATATCCTGCTGCTGCTCCAAGGTTAACGCATTGACCAGCAGGGCACCGAATACGACGCCGACAAGAAACAGGACCGATACGAAAATATAAAGGTGGAGCTGTGCGCGCAATGAATGAGCTAATGGCTTCATAGGGGATGACTCCTTTCACAAGCAGCTTGCGAATCTTCCAGTCGATCCACTCTATGCAGAAGCCCGTCCATTTATGATAACGGCTGCCGCTTATGCATCGATCACTTTGCCGTACGTGCCGCCGCCTCCGCTCTGCAGCGCCAGCTGCCCGCTCCGAGCCTTTACGATCAGCTCAGCAGTCTTCCCGCCTACCGTCTCCCCCAATTCCGCTGCCGTCGCTTGATGGAGAATGGCCATCTCCGTGCCGAACCGCTCCAGCAGCTTCGCCATCGTCTTCGGCCCTACCCCTGGAATGAATTCCAATGGCACTTGCATAATGTAGGGCGGTCGATGTGCAGGTACGAGAGACTGTTCGCGATCTCCAATATGCTGAATCCTATCCCACACGCCCTGCACGAATCGGGTGCTTCCGCATGAGGCGCATACCAGCTTCGCTTCCATCGCTTTATCGGCAATCACCTGACCGCATTTGACGCATGAGGTGCGATGATACTTGCCAAGCCGGGGGTTCAGGCCATAGTTGGCTTGAATGCCGCGTCCATTCTGACGACGCAGCGCCAGCGCCCATTCCTTAAAGGTCGGCGCAGCCAAGGTCAGCGCATTATATTCCCGCGCAATTTTGCTTAAGGAATGCGCATCCGAGTTCGTCAGCAGCGTGTAGCGGTCCAGTTCCGAAATGCATCCCGCCATGTCCGTATCCGCACTTAGGCCCAATTCGACCGCATCGATCAATTCCATATCCAGCACATCCGACATCCGGTCGGTGCAATTGCCGTAAACACTCTTATACGGTGTGAATACATGTGCTGGAATAAAGATACCGCCATGAGCGGCTGTCTGTTCCTGCAAGGTACGCCCGGATACATATACCCGCTGCGAGGACAAGCTCATGTTGGTCACATAGGGCGAGAGCCATGCGGAAAAGTGCCGCATGGCGCTGAAACTCGGCAGAAAGCACAGGACATGGGCCATTCCGTATCCTTCCTCCCGAATCTCCAATTCCGTACCGAGAAGCAGCGTCGTTCCTTTGTATGCAATCCCTCCGTCCGTCAGTTCCTCCATCTCGCCTCGATCAAGCAGACTGGCAATATCTTCTTGAACTCCAGGCGCATGAGCGTCAATAATCCCGATCAGCTGAAGTCCTTTCCGCTCTGCTGCCTCCTTGGCGATCGCTTCGAAGGTCAAGCTGCGGCTGGCGCTCATTTTGACCGGCTGATTGCGCGAGGTGCTGCCAATGTGAATATGGAAATCCCCATACATGGTCACGAGTGAAGAAGATTCATGTCGTTCACTCCATTCATGCAGCGCTGTATCCTTCATCGGCTTCACTTCGGCCATTGTCCTGTAAGCTCGCGCAGATGCCAAGCATAGATAGCGTTGATCGTCTTCGCGTCGCTAATGCTTCCTTCACGCATCGCCGCATACGCTTCCTCTAACGTCATGGCACCCACTTCAAGAAATTCGTCTTCATCCGTATGTGCTTCGCCGGACACCAGCTCTTCAGCCGCATAGAGATGAATGATCTCATCTGCGAAGCCTGGGGACGTGTAGAACGCTCCGAGCGGAATGAGCGTCTGTGCCCGGAAGCCTGTCTCTTCCTCGAGTTCACGGCGTGCTGCCGCTTCAGGCTGTTCTCCTGGATCAAGCTTGCCTGCAGGGATCTCTACCTGGGTTCGGCCCAGAGGCTTGCGGTATTGTTCCACAACCAACATGCGGTTGTCCTTCAACGCCAGTACGGCAACGGCTCCCGGGTGACGCACGATTTCACGGGTAGCTGTCGTCCCATCAGGCAGACTAACGGTATCTACCTGCAGCGAAATCACTTTCCCGTCAAATATCGGTTTCGTTTCTAATGTAACTTCTTCGAACTTCGCGCCATTCGGCTGCTTGCTGTCATTCTTCGAGCCTATCATTAGTCAGCCACTCCTTTGTATACATAAATCCGTTCTTCAGAACATACCCATTATACCAAAACGGCTTGTCCGATATGAAATGAGGAACGATAATAATGAAACAATATGTTTCCAAGCATGATTTGTTGTTTGTAGGAAAAGGCTATGAAATTACTGCGGAGCTGCGGCGGTTGATAATACGTGACGGCCAGTCTTCCCTCCTTTCTCATACATTGCAGAAGCAAGCGACACGCGTACACAAGAAAAAATAGTAGCCCTCCCCTCTCCTCCTGTTGACATCTCTCTTCCTTCAACGATATAATCGCATCAAAAGATTAATCCGACCAGTTAGTCTAATAATCCACACACTACATATTGAGAAGGAGTCATTGTCCTATGGCGCGGCGTACGGCGGAAGAAGCTGAACAGACGAAGAAGTCGATTGGCGCGGCCGCAAAACAACTCTTTATCCAGCAAGGGTACCAAGCCACCTCGATGGATCAAATATGCCAACAATCTGGTGTGAGCAAAGGAAGCATCTACTACCACTTCAAAAATAAAGAGGCATTGTTCATCTACTTGCATGAAATGGATATGGAACAATGGAATGAGAAATGGTATGAAACCGTCGAGCCTGCCATGAGCGCAACCGACAAGCTAATTCTGCTCGCTGAGCATTATGCGAAGGATTTCAACAGTCCACTTATGAAAGCGAGCGAAGAATTCATGCTCTCGCGCGGATCCGACACGAACATCATCGATGTGATGCTTGAAATATCCCGCAGGCCATTTCCAATCATTTCCGAATTGTTAGAGGAAGGAATGGCGAAGAGAGAATTTGCGCGCGCGAATACGGAAGACCTTACGTTGATTCTTTATAGTATGCTTGGCGGTTTGGGAATTACCTTTATGGAGGGGCGACCTGAAGAGGAGATTTGCGAACTGTATGACAAAGCGATTCGTATCTTTCTGCAAGGGATAAGTGTGCAATAACCTTTCTGCGGTACACGCATAGACTAGTAATCATTCTGCATCGGATCGGTGGTAAATTTACGATTCTGGTGACGAAATGGAACGGTAACCCGTTCCTTCCTTTTTCAATATATTCATACCGACTGGTCGGATTAATTATTTAATATTATGGGAGGAGATATCATATGAGCGCTTCCCCCGCGCTTCCCCTATGGCGTAACCGCGTATTTCTCGTCGTTACGACTGCGGATGTACTGCAGGAACTGGGAATTTGGATTCGAAATATAGCCATTCTGTTCTATGTGATGGAGATGACGAACCACAATCCCGTCGCCGTCTCATTAATAACCGTGTTCGAGTATTTGCCTATCTTTCTGTTTTCGTTCATCGGCGGAACATTGGCCGATCGATGGAACCCGAAGCGAACGGTCATCACAGGAGATATATTAAGCGCCTTATCCATCGGCCTGATCCTTATTTGCATGCAGTCCGGTATATGGCAGTCCGTCTTCGTAGCGACGGTTGTCTCCGCCATGGTCAGCCAGTTCTCGCGCCCTTCGTCGACGGTGCTGTTCAAGCGCCACGTTCCGGAAGCGCAAGTTCCTGCCGCCATCGGCATCGGACAAAGCCTGAGCTCGTTGTTCCTTATCGTCGGGCCGATTATAGGCACCTTTGTGTATCAGACCTTTCATGTGGAAACGTCTCTTACTGTGCTCATGTTCATTTTTCTGCTCGCTGCTGCGATACAATTCTCACTGCCGCACAGTCCGAGAAAGCCTAAGGACGAACCATCTCGCATCATCGGAGAAATGAAAGATGGTCTGCGCTATGTCATACAACACGCCAATCTTCGCAACATTGCGCTCATGTACGGCTTGATTAGTCTGGGTGTGGGCTTGATACAGCCCATGGAAGTGTTTTTAATCACACAGAGGCTGGGATTGGAAAAAGAGCAGCTACAGTGGTTTACAACCGTTGCAGGCGTCGGCCTGTTCGCCGGCGTTGGGATCGCCGCTCTGATGGGCAATGCTGTTCGCCGCCATGGGCGTGCCATTATGTGCTTCGTCATTCTGATCTTATCCGCTGCCACGCTCTTTGAAGTATGGTCTACTTTCGCTTGGCTTACCGGTTCTCTGCGGTTCCTTGTCGGATTTATTATGGCGTTCTTCCAAGTCGTCATCAGCACCTTTTTCATTACCCTTGTGACTGACGAGTATATCGGACGCGTCAACGGCATCATCACACCCATATTTACAGCCGGCATCCTGATCGGTTCCTCGGTTAGCGGGTTTCTGATGCAATATACGTCACTCTTTGCAGTCTTTGCGTGCTCTGCCTTGCTCATTGCTCTCAGTGTCTTGTTCTGCTTCCAACTCGAGCTCCATCCCAGCGAGTCTCAAAATGCGCAATTAGAATCGGCCGGCGTATAACATAAAAAAGCTTGGGCAGAGAGCATCCATGACCTGGTTTCTCTCTACCCAAGCTCAAGCTCTCTATCTATCGTGAAGCAACAGCCGCTTCCTGCTTGCGGCATTTCGTGACCGCTTCCCACAATCCGTTCAAATAGACGGCGCCAAGGGCGCGATCATACAGTCCGTAGCCCGGACGCCCGGTCTCCCCCCAGATCATCCGGCCGTGGTCGGAGCGCAACGGTCCCTCATAACGGATATCGGAGAGTGCACACATAATCTCGGCCATATCTACCGAGCCTTCTTCTGACAGATGTGCCGTCTCCATGAAGGAATGATGTCCTGTAACTTTCACATTGCGCGCATGCACGAAGTGAATGCGTCCCTCACACCCTATTCTGCGAATCATGCCCGGCAGATCGTTATCCGGATCGGAACCCAGTGAACCCGTACAGAGGCAAATTCCGTGTGAAGGGCCATCGTGCAGTGCCAGATAACGTTCGAACTGCGCTTCTTTCCCGAGAATGCGCGGCAATCCGAATATCGGCCATGGCGGATCGTCCGGGTGCACGGCCATCCTTATGCCAAGCTCATCGGCGAGCGGCATAATCTCGCCAACGAAGTACGCGATGTTCACCCAGTAATCCTCCTCATTCAACTCATGGTACTGTGCAAACAGCTGTTCCAGCTCGCCATCCTTGTAGCTGGTATCCCACCCCGGCAGATGCAGCTTACCGGTTACCGGATCCATCTGCGTCACGACCTCATCTTCATAAATGAGCGTTGTTGATCTGTCAGCCAGCGGAAAATCGAGTCTGGAACGCGTCCAATCGAAGACCGGCATCACATTGTAGCATACGATATCGACTTCAGCCTGCGCGAGATTCCGTAACGTTTCCTTGTAATTGTCAATATAGCGTTCCCGCGTCGGCAGCCCCAGCTTAATATGTTCATGCACCGGCACGCTCTCGATTACGCTCAGCTTCAATCCGTGTCCTTCAATGGTATGCTTCAGTTCTGTGATGCGTTCAAGGCTCCACGCTTCTCCGACAGGAACATCGTAAATAGCAGATACGATGCCCTTCATGCCAGGAATTTGCCGGATATATTCCAGCTTGACAGGGTCCTCTTCCCCATACCAGCGAAACGTTAATTCCATAAGTGCCCCACCTCCCGGAAAATGAAGTCATTATTCGACACGCACCGCTTGGGCTTGAGCGAGCAACGCACATTCGGCAGCCTTGAATGCATGCTGCTGCGTCATCGCGCGTTCCGTTCGTTCCAGACAGTCCAGAATGAGCTGTCCGAAGAACGGAAAGCCGACTTTCCCTGCGGTCTGTATATAATATTCGCCTTCATGGTTCGCCATGTAGACATGGTCGGTCGTATTGGAGCGGGCAATATCGATATATTTACGCAGCTCGATATAGCCTTCCGTCCCTAGAATAATCGTTCGACCGTCCCCCCACGTACCTAGCCCGTCAGGCGTAAACCAATCCACGCGGAAATAGTTGGTCGCCCCGTTGTCCCCCACGAGCGTCGCATCTCCGAAGTCTTCCAGCTCCGGGTAGCTCTTATTGGCATAATTCGCAACTTTACTGTGAAGCACACGCGCATCCTGGCAGCCGGCAAAATATAAAAATTGTTCAACCTGGTGACTGCCGATGTCACATAGAATGCCGCCATATTTCTCTTTGTCAAAAAACCATCCCGGGCGCGACGGCGCATTCAAACGATGCGGTCCGGTTCCCATTACTTGAATGACTCGGCCGATCGCTCCTTGTGCAATCAGTTGTCCAGCATATACGGCACTTTCTACATGCAGTCGTTCGCTGTAGTACACCATATACTTTTTCTCCGTTAGTTCTGCCTTCTGCCGCGCCGAAGCCAATTGCTCCAACGTGGTGAACGGAGTCTTATCGGTAAAATAATCCTTGCCGTGATCCATCACCCGCAGCCCCAGAGCACAGCGCTCGGATGGAATCGCTGCCGCCGCGACGAGTTGCACCTCGCTATCCTCCAATATTTCGGCTTCGGAGCGGGCCCGCCGGACGGAAGGATAGGCGTTGACGAAAGCTTCCACCTTGGCCGGGTCCGGATCATACACCCACTTTAATGTTCCGCCCGCCTCGATTAATCCGTTGCACATCCCGTATATATGTCCGTGTTCCAGCGCCATGGCTGCAAACACGAACTGTCCAGCATCACACACCGGATTCGGTTTGCCTTGCGGGGCATAACGCATTCCGTCTTGTCGGTTCATTTTGGTTGGCCTCCATCTATTTGCTATGTCGCCGGTGAGGTCGTCTGCTTCGACAATTCATTCATCCAGCTCACGAAATGCTGAATTATCTGCACGGAGCTTCGCGTCCCGCTGAAGTCCTCCACACCGCAAAATCCGTCATATCCCACCGCTTGCAAATCAGCCATCACTTGCGGCCAACGAACGAAGCCTTCCTCAGGCGGCGACCAGACCAGCTTCGGTGCAGAATCGTCCCGTTCCGGAGCGACATCGGCATTTTTAACATGCACATGAGCCAAATAAGGCCCCAATATTTCAAGTCCCATACGATGGTTCTCATAGCCTTCAAAGACCATGTTGCCCGGGTCGAACAGCACGCCAACATCTTGCGGATCAAAATGCGATACTAACCGATGCGCTGCGCTGGCACTGGCCGCTATCGTTCCATGATGGGTCTCGACCAAGCCTTTCATTTCATATTTCCGCAGCAGCGGAATCAACTGCTCCATATATTTTACTTGCTCGTCATAGAGCTCGTTATAGGACTTCGAACGATTGTAGCCGTGAACGCCGATGCGCATCATCGGGGCGCCGAGCGCATGCGCAATGCGCAGCACCTGCTCCGCCGCATCCATATCCCCTACCTTCAAATAAGGCATGACGGCTGCATTGGCCAGCTCATGATCATCCATTTCTTTGCGCAGCGATTGCAGCAGCGAGATATCAGCATCCGGTTCGATGGTGCATTGGTGATTTCCCCAAAATGAAAACGGCTTGCCTTTGTTTTCAGGCGCGATCGTGCAGCAGCGCCATTCGATGCCGTTCAGACCCGCTTCTTTTGCAATTGGAAGTAGTTCAAATACAGAAATGTCAGGTACCGCAACCGTAAATAATGACCATTTCATTATGTTAGCCTCCTATATTCAGTGAACTATTTCGTCATGACCTAAATGGTCATGGCCCCGAAGCCGCCGTCTACCCGCACAAGCGAACCGGTAACGAAGCTCGAAGCGCGCTCCGATGCCAGCCAGACGACGGCCCCTTGCAGCTCATCTGGATCCCCGAAGCGTCCCATCGGCGTATGCTTCATAATGGACTGAACGCGCTCCGGCGCCAGGATGGCGCGGTTCTGCTCCGCCGGAAAAAAACCGGGTATAATCGCGTTAACGCGGACACCATGCGGTGCAAACTCGCGTGCGAGATATTGTGTCATATTGTTAATCGCCGCTTTGGACATCGAATACGAAAATACTTTGGATAATGGCGGATCAGACGATACCGAAGAAATAAGAATGATGGAACCGCCAAAGCCGCTGTCCGTCATTGATTTCCCGAACAGCTGGCAGCTGCGAACCGCTCCTTTCACATTCACATTCATGATGTGTTCCCATTCTTCCATCTCAATGTCAAAAAAAGGCGTTGCGCTATTCACGCCTGGGCAATAGAGTAAGATATCGACGCGCCCGTAGTGCTCCATAATCTCGCGATGAACTCGCATTAGATCCGCCTCGAGGGTAACGTCGCCCAGAAACGGCTGCGCATCCCCGCCCAGCTCCGTGAGCTGCTCCACAGCTTGCGCAACGGTATCGGCATTGCGGCCGACGATAGCTGTTCTGGCGCCGTGGGCAATAAGCCCCTCCGCCATGGCGCGCCCAAGCGTGCTGTTGCCGCCCAAGAGCACCGCCGTCTTGCCGCGCAAGTCAAAAAGTGATGACATGCCACCCCTCCTAAGGTCAATCTTTTCGTTCCCTGCCGACAAACTTCCAGAACTGGCCGTTGAATAATTCATCCACGTCACGTTCGATATGGTGCCGTTCCACCTGCCAGCCTTCCCGCTGCAGCCGGATATACTTATGCGCCAGCGCATCGGCGATAATCGTTCTGGAATAGCACCATTTCGTAATGAGCTGCTCCAGCACCCGGCAATCGGAATGCTGAGGAACGAATGACGTTCCGAGCAGCTCGAGCCGGAACCGGGTCATCTCATCAATCATGGACTCGATATGGAGGAACCACCAGCAGCCGAACGGCAGCACATTGCGGAATTTGCGCGCAAGCACCGCCAGCTCATGCTGATTCTCGCGCGCCAGCATCGTGACCATGAACCGGTTGGCCGGATGTCGGGCCAACAACCGTTCCAGCGCATTGATATCCGCGCGTTCGCTGCGGTCGCCCGCCAGCAGGAGCGCCGGATTAACCTGTCGCTTCACCCCGATCATAAGCGCAAGCGGAAGGTTCAACTCCTTGCATACAGGAAGAATCGCTTCTTCCAACACCGCTGTGCCGCAATCGTCCGCCGGATAATCGAATGTTCCCGGCAAAGAAGCGGCAATGTACAGCGCATCCATGCGCCGTGCCCAATCCCGGAGGAAGCGTCTGGTCTCTTCAAGCTGACTGTCCCTGTTCGCTTCCGTCCACTGCTCCGTCACCGTATAGCCTTGAGCTTTCATTCGGTTGCTGGCGAATGTCCAATTAAGCAGCAGCGAGTCTATCCGAAGCGCTGCGCCGAAGCGTTGATCGGATACGCCTTCATTCATCCATACCGGATGCTCCAGTGAATCGAACGGATCGTTGGTCATGACGATATAACGCACATTGGCAATACGAAGCACATCATCGATATGCTCTGTCAGCTTCCGGCTGCCCCATGCTTCACGCAGCTCGTCAATGTCCTTGGACAGGATCGGCATGCCCAGACGTTGACAGACGCCCACAACCGCCTGCGTAGCCTCACTAATTGGCGTCCGCTCTACAAATAGCGTCTGGAACACATGATTGGCTTGCTCCTGCTTCGACCATGACCAGAACGTATCCGTGTCCACATCGGAATGCCGGAACATTTCAGCAATCAAATAGTGATAGGTTAAGAGCTCGTCAATTCCCCATAACAATAAAGAATCAAAATCAGCCGAATATAGATGAGTATGCATATCCGTAACCGGACATTGCTGCACGACTTCGTGCGTTAGCCTTCTCAAGCCTTCTTCTTGGGCGAGCAAAGCGGCACCGTCCTTTCGAGGAGCAAATTCATCATAGCGTAAATGTCAATCCATTATGACCCAAATGTCTTGCTCATCTCGGCTACTGTTGCATCGCTGGAGTTAGATGAATCAGCCTGATATCTCGATTGCTCGATTCGCTGCTGCAGCTCGCTGTAGAATAACTCCTCGTCAATAGGCAGCGATACCCAATTATCCGTCCACGTGGACAGCAGCATCGCATTCGATAGCATCAAGCCATGGATGCCCTCCTCCCCGGGCGCCAATAGCGGCGTTCCTTTCTGGATCGCATGGATCCAATCCTGCGTTATGCCGCGATGGGCACCGCCTTGGCCGTGGATCGGGATGTCGCATTTCCAGCATTCCGGCTGGCCAAAGACACCTTTAAAATCCTTGTTGAATTCAGGCTCCGGCGTGCGGAGTCTCCAAAAGGTTATGCGATCATCCTCAATTACGATCTTGCCGCGGTCGCCTGTTATTTCAAATCGGTTAGTCCCCGGCGCTTCACCAGTCGTCGTGACGAACACGCCACTGGCGCCGTTCTCGTATTCCACATATGCCGTGACGTCATCCTCCACCTCGATGTCGCGATACCGGCCGAAACGGCAGAACGCACGCATGCGAACCGGCATCATGCCAATCGTCCATTGCCATAGATCCAGTTGATGCGGATCCTGATTAATGAGGACACCGCCGCCTTCTCCGGCCCACGTCGCGCGCCATCCGCCCGAGTCATAGTAGCTTTGCGAGCGATACCAATTCGTTATAATCCAGTTCGTGCGGCGTATTTCACCAAGCTCGCCGCTCTGAACCAATTCACGAAGCTTCTGATACAGCGGGTTGGTCCGCTGATTGTACATAATGCTGAATACTTTCCCGCTTGCTTTGGCTGCTTCATTCATTTCGCGCACTTGCTTCGTATAGACACCAGCCGGCTTCTCGATGAGCACATGCAGTCCGTGCTGAAGCGCATGGATCGCCGATGCCGGATGATGATAATGTGGCGTGCAGATAAGGACCGCGTCCACGAGACCCGATGAGAACAGCTCGCCCTCTTGCTCGTAGAACGCAACTTGATCCCCTAGGCTTTCCAAAGCCCACGCCTGCTTCGATGGTATCGCGTCGCATACCGCTGCAAGAGTTGCCCCTTCCACCTGTCCGGCTGCCAAATACGCTGCGTGCGCGGCGCCCATATTGCCTAAACCGATAATTCCAACTCGAACCTTTTGCATGCTTCTGCCTCCTTGAACGGCTGTCATTGTTCTCTTGGCTTGTAATATTGCTAGGACTCGATAGTAGCTTACCACCAATAATGTGCGAACGCTTACATCCAGTTGCGTCCTTTTAAACGTCTATTTAACTCTGATTGGCTTTTCCCCTGTCCCACGACTCTTCTGAAAATCATGGCGCCCCCTCTCCCGTGAAGGGCTTGCCAAAAGGTCCTTTTGTCCACTATCCCAACTATTCAGAAAATAAACTATCGAAATATCACCCGTTTTTTGAGTTTACCCACTCTTTATCTGAAATGAGCATATTCTCACGGTTACCTGCGATAAGATAATCTTGAATTTTATGTATCGCCATACAACACTACTTACAAAGCGTGCTTATTTATTGGAACCATAAATAAATGACTATATTCATATCGAATTACATTGTCTTTAAGCATAGCAGTTTCATGTCAACTACAGGGAAAAAGCATCATGCAGCAAAAGCCATTCTTCCACTTCTTCCGCGGCATCGCCATGATAATGCTGTAGAGATAGACAGACAGTGATCTGCTAACCGCTCCCAGATCGATACGTTTTGAGATTCAAGATTGTATCGGTAGCAGTATTCGTCCAAATATGCTTGCAAATAGGTCCCGCCTAAGCCGTGAAACGTGTTATTGATCCATGCCTTGGCCTGGTCGGCGATATAACGTAGCGCATTAGGTCTGCGAAAACGGAACGGGTGATTCATGATATCTATGTTGCTTGCATGACAAGATACGTGCTGTGAGACAAATGCTCCTCTCCCCGCACTCACCAAGCTCTTATAGGACAAATGTTCACGTATTACGAGTTTCATTTTTACATAGATGGGGATGTTGTCTGGATTGTTCATGGAGGCAGCTATCAAAAACGGATGCTCCTTGGGATGCAACTCAAATAACGGGGTGAAAGGCGGTCCATAACTGGTCAAGGCCGCACGAACGTCCTGATCAAGCGGGCGCTCGGCATCGGCTGCACTCATAACAGCCCTAAGCTTATGCAGCATTGCCCATGCGGTCTTATATGTAACTTGGATGAGCGAACTGAGCTGCACCGCATTAATGCCCTTATCTGTTCTCGAAATAAGCCAGATGGCGGCTAACCACTTTCTGAGAGCAGTCCGGCTTCCTTCCATGACAGTACCGGCAATGAGAGAACATTGATGACGGCAAGAGCGGCATTCATAAAGCGGCAGCCTGCGTGATCGTACCGTATATGCCTCACGATGGCCGCAACGAGGGCAGACGAAGCCCTGAGGCCACTTTCTCCGATACACCTCATTCACACATGACTCCTCAGAATGAAAATGCGCCAACAACTGTTCCAAAGTCGCAAACGACATCTGCCCCGTCATAGTCCAGCCCCCCCAAAAAAATAAGAACATTTGTTCTACATACAAATTATAACAAACAAATCAAAGAGTTTCAACTCAAAGCCGCTTCAAAAATATATATCGTATTCCATTTAGTAAGTCATTTTTTGCGTAATCTGAGTCATTGGGAGAATGGGGAAAAGAACCATTATGACATGGATGTGGGCGCTTGAGAGCATAGATAGAAGTAACGAATTACTGTGGATCTGATGAAGAAGCGTTAAAGTACGAGTGCATCTTTTTGAACGAGTTTGAAACGCCCCGTGATTTGCGTAGAGGCATTACGGATTATGTGAAATTCTACAACTCGGAACGTCAGCACCAAGCACTAAATGAAGTTTCACCAGACAGTATTTATACTCAGCTTTTGAATACGAAAGCTTCCCGTTAGAAAATTATATCGTACCGAGGGAGTTGAATTAATGATATTGCGTCATAATCGTATTTGACATGGTAAACTATAATGTAAACTTCAGTATAGTGATGGTGATTTAATTGTCTATCGTTTTACAAGCTACACAGGGTTTGTTATTGTCTACAAATCAAAAAAAATGCGAAAGCAAATGGCGAAACGACTATTCTTATAAGCTTATCTATTCTATAAAAGGATCTATGTATTACCAGACTGAGAGAAGCGACATTTTCTTATCTAAAAATGAATTTATTCTTTTTAACCCGAATGATATGCATAAACAAATTTCAGTAGATGATCATAAATTTTTAATAGAGCTTGATCCACGATTTTTTAATCAACTGACGACTGATATTACATTTATTAAAGATGATATTTCTTTCGCTCTTACTGCTCAAAAACATCCATTAATCCAGCAATGGGTCCATTTTATAAATGATTATGTACAAATAGAAGAAGTAAACGAAAGTCATTCATTAGAGTTATTTTTAGACCATAGCTTCACTCAGTTAGCATTAATTATACTTAAAGTTATGATTGGTACACATTCGTCTGACATTAACATACAACCATTTAAAGAAATTCACCCTGCACTATACAAAACGATGAACGTTATAAAAGAAGACTTCCAACATGCTTGGAGCCTAGATGAAATGGCAGGGGTTTCAGATATAAGCAAATTTCAATTTGCCCATCTTTTTAAGGAGTACATTGGAATTTCCCCCTTTTCGTGGCTTCAATTATATCGCATTATAAGAAGTCAAGAAATGCTTATCAATACCAAGAAAACTATTGCAGATATTTCATATAGTTGTGGGTTTTCTACTATCTCTGTTTATAATCAATTATTTAAACGTCTCTACGGAATCACGCCCAGTTTTTTTCGAGGGAAATACACGAAATAAATAGACAAATGAGCCGATAACCATCATACTTCCGCAAAAAACAAAAATATACCGAATTTCTACAAGAGAGGATAGTGCGCCAAACAAGCTCAACGAAAGCACATTAGAACCATATAAGAGAACTGCATTAAAACTAAACGCTCTGCCTAATTTATTTATTGGTATCAATGTTTGAATAAGATAAACCCGTGCTAAACCAGAAATAGGAAGTCCAATAGCTGCGATTAGTATACCAATAAAATAGGTTGACAGATGAGTTGCAAATCCTAATACAAGTATACCAACACCCCATACAATAGAACCGATTAGATAAATCGTGAGGGTCAGCTTTTTCCAAAGAAAAGGGATGACGATATTGACTGTAATCACACCAGCACCATACCACCCCATTAGAAGACTGTAAAGTTGCTCACCATTATTTTTGGTTTCTATTAGTTGTAACAATAATCCGACCTGCCATACCCAAGTATTAAAGAACACAATCAAAAAAGTTACAAACAACAATGTTCTGATAGTATATTCACCTTTTACCCAGTTAAGGAAGTCTTTTATAGAACTAAAAATACTGTCAGTTGTATTCAACAGGTTATCCGTAGTATCGTTATTTTCTTTCCAATGAAGTTTTAAGATGAAAAATACACTGACTAAATACGTTAAGGCATCAATTGTGAAGAAATGAATTATTTGTCCTGAATTTAACAGACCAATACTAAATATTGGTCCAAGCATTTGTACACCTCTTGTCACAATATCAAATAAGCTATTTGCAACTGTTCGATCTTCTATAGAAGTAATGAGAGGCAATATAGCTCTGTAAGCTGGATTATAAAAACATCCTAGACTTTGAATTATGAAACTCACAACTATTAAATGCCAAAAGCCTAAAAGATTCATTTGATAAATAAAGACCAATGAAAGAATAATAGGTACTCGTATGATGTCTATCAACAGTAATAAACGTTTTTTGTTTACTGAGTCAGCAATTACTCCACCAGCTAGTCCGAATAAAAGGTATGGAGTAGCTTGTGTAATAGCCATAACTGTGGTCAGAATGCTGGATTGTGTTAGTTCATAAGACAAAAAAAGGAAAGCAAGTCCTGTAATAACATTTCCTAATTGGGAAATCCCTGCTCCCGCCAAATAATACAATATCATTCGATTCTTCAGTACACTTCTATACACTGTCATCACCTCATTTAAAAGTTACAGTGTATCCTTCTTTTTTTCTATCTTCATCTTGCTGCATTTTCTTTCAATATTTACTTACCTCAGCTATAAAATATTGTATTTCTCACAGATATTTTTCGTTGACCATTTTTTATCTGGTTTTAGTATATCAGTAGCCAGGGTAGAACGTATCTGCTCGTGGGGCTTGACCCCGTCAACTAAACCGTTCGCCCCCTACTTGTAGAAACATGATTGAGGCTGGTTGGGACTTAGATCTCGTATAACAAGCGAAGCTGTGACACTACATGGAGGATTAGGGGTTACTGGCAAATTACTAGATTAGGAGGAGATTTAAAATGAATCCAGTCGTTGGTCTGGATATTTCAAAAGGAGAAAGCAGGTTCAAGCATTTTTAGATAAAGGTCGACCATATCGTAAGAGTTTTAAAGTAGACCATACTATCGGGGGACTTAACTATCTTGTAATGTTTCTGGAGGATGTAAGGAAAGAGGCTGGTAAAAAGCCTTCAATAGTTTTAGAAGCTACAGGGCATTATCAAGCTCCTGTTGTGACATTACTTAGAAGAACGAGGGTATTTATTGATTATCATCAATGACGGACAAGATATCTGAGTTATGTACGAGTAGACTCGAAACAAAAAAATGCGTGAGTTTTACGACAAAAAGCGTGAAGAAGGAAAACCTTTTAAAGTAGATATGATTGCTTGTGTAAATAAGCTCTTACATTGGATTTATGCCCTATTAAAAAACAGAACCATTTTCCAGGATATAGATTAAAATTTTATCTTACTAAACAGCTCAAAACCTTCCATTCAAGAGATAATGGAGGGTTATTTGGCACGCGCTTTTTTAGTATATCACGTATGGTTCTTATTTTTTATTGAAAAATCTCGACAAACTATTAGCTGGTTTAGTTGAATAAAAAAAAGTATAGACATTAATTTGTAGTGTACTGATACTTTGTAAATATTCCAATTTTCATTTTTGCTCATAAATAAAAGCTGAACTAAATTTTTTGAATTAGTTCAGCTTAAAAATACCTTATTATAATGTTACACATTTTATAAAGAATACCGACTCTTTGACCTTTCCCGTCTTCATTTTGGTGTATGCCTGTTCCATATCGGGAGCATCGGAATAAGTATTACTCAATTTTACTATCAGGGGATATGATTGCTATGCTGTAGCAATTCCCTTTCAAATCAATTCGCGCCTCCAACGTTGGACTTCCCTTTTTCGTAAAAACAAAATGGTTTTCGTACCTATTGGTTTGCTCCATGGCATAATCCTTCAGGTCAATGCCGAACATTTTCTTCGCCGCCGGTGCCGCCGCCGCCTTCACCTTGTCTGCTTTTAGGCTGCCATAAGCTTTGTCTTTTTCGGGTGTCTCTTCTTTCGTCACGCTAATTTGCGTCACTTTACCTGTTTTTGCGCCGACTTGAACATACAAGCTTTGTTTTTTATCTCCGCCCCATAGGCTCCATATGTCAGCCTGTTCTCTCGGATCGTTAATATTAATATCATAGCGAGTTGCGCTCGTCAGCTTGTGCGCTGTCCCGCCCGTAAATTGCTTAAGCGCTTGTTCTGCCGCTTGCAGTACGGAACGGTCCACCTCCTTGATAGGATACTCCACCGTCACCACCTGGCTCGAATCCGTGAAGGACACCGCGAAGCCTTTACCGCCCATTAAGGTTCTTGTTTCTTTATCATTGGCATGTCGGTTGATATCGACGCGTTCGACCTTAAATTCACGTTCGCCTGCCATATTTTTAAGGGCAGTCATTGCTTTGTTTTTCCAGATATCATCCAATTGGTCAAAGGTTAGGAAAATATTCACATATTCCATTTCTCCCGTTTTCTTGATAATGGAGAGTTGGCTTTTTCCATCCTTAGATTCAATAACCCATACACCATCCTGATTCAACACTCTGGCAAACTCCATGTTTTTTCCGGACAAATCTGTAACCCATTTCTTGGCAGTCTCTTGTATTTTGGGATCCAAATCCGAAAACTTCATATCTTGGGCTTGTTCCTGCTGCGTACTTCCCTTTGCTGCATGAGTAACAGGCCCCGGTATGGACGCTATCACAAGCGCTGCTGCGGATATAGATAACATGAAAATTTTAAATGGTTTCATTAGTAAGTACCTCCATCAATACAAGATTCACTCTGTTAGATCATTCATCTTCAATTCCGGTTCCATTTTATTAGAAAAATTTTTATGTCTCTTTAAACCTCGAATTATTCTGTTACCGGGATCGTCATTTCAAATTCCTCAATGTACTTCGTCGCGGGGGTTTCATCTGTGATGAACGTGAGCTTTTCATCAGGCTTCAACGCCGGGTACTCGGCAACAAAGCTGTACGTTTCCGGATCTTCAATCCGTTTTTTATTATAATGATATTTATTTCCTGCCTCATCCTCTATTAACAACTCTCCACTGTTGCGGAAAGGCTCATCTCCGAACGAGCGGTAATAGAGCAGTGTTTTATCGTCTTTATACTCGATGCGTGACACTTCCAGGTGTCCAGCCGGACCTTGATCCAGAACGAGCGGTGCATCTTCCGTAGGCATAGTTTCCACTTTCGTTTTAATCTCTTTCATCTTGAACTCATCGTAATACGGCCGCAGCGTAATGGATTGCGGCATTCGCTGGAAAGGCGCGTAATGCTTATTCAACGTATTGTACAACATAGTATCAATACGCGTGCCTGTGCTGGATGCGCCTATTGGCTCAAGCTCAATCCCCCGGTCATCGAACACTGCGACCTTCAGGTCCTTCAGGTAGCTGGTGCCATCTTCCTCATTGACCGGATGATCAAACGCCAGCACCACACGCGTGGAAGCTTCCGATATCTCGATTTGTTCCAGCGCAATTTTCTCCTCGCCCCGTTGCTTTTCTATCTTCGGCGTGAGGGTGCGGGAAGCGATCTTTTTAACCGGAAAACGGAACTCAAATCTTTCATTTTCCATGTCTTCTAGATAAACATGCAGCGACAATTCGAACTCATCAGGCAGATTCCAATTCGGGGTGAAATTATACACGCTGTTTACCGTTTTGCCGTCTTCAGAAGGGATCGGATCCGTATAACTGTGCCCAAAATGTTCGTTCATTCCATCGATGAATAGCTCTACCCCCTTAATGTCCCGCCCGGGCGCTGGCTGAACGATGCCGATGGATAGTCTTGCTCCATCATAAATGACCTTTGACACATCGATTGTTGCACCGCTATTCGTCACGCTCTGATTGACATCATCAACCAGACCCTTCTCATCTGCCGCCTGCAGACCCAAATCACCTGCGACTTTGAAGACAGAATTAAGGAATGGAATTTGCTTCAAGGTTTGCGCCATCGTCGGGGATACGAACCCGGAACCGATAATGCCGAAGCCGATGACAGTTGCTGCTGCGGCTGTCATCATCCCTTTGCGGGAGCGGCCTCTTGTGCGTCTCGATGGATACTCTTTCAGGGAATTGTAAGACTGTTCGATTCGTTCTTTCACAACCTCAGGCAAAGCAGCGGGATGCTTGACTGGCGTAGCCCGCAAAGCGGCATATGTCTGATCGAAACGTTGTCTGATTACATCCGGCAAATCGTCGGGTCTCTTGGCCACAGCTTGCTTCACAACTTGATCCAGTTCAACACGTTTCATAGTCGTTCTTCCTTTCGTAGGGATTGTCAATATATTTTCCTAGAACCGCCCGGGCCCGATAGAGACGGGACTTCACCGTTCCTTCCGTTGTCTCGAGAAGCTCGGCAATGTCCTTAATCGTCATATCCTCAAAATAGTGCAAGGTGATGACGATACGATGCATTTCTTCGAGCCGATCGATAGCAGCGACAAGATCAAGATATTCAATATTTTCATAGTCGGAAGCGGGTGAAGACAATGTCGGAAGCTCGGCCACGACTACGATTCTTTGTTGCCTGCTCATTATTTGCCGGCATTCGTTAATGACAATGCGGAACATCCACGTACGGAAATAAGCAGGCTCCCTAATCGTATGTATTGCTCGAAACGCTTTTAAGATGGCCTCCTGTATCGCGTCGGCGCAATCTTCATCCCGTCTGAGCATCGAGCGGGCCACTCCATACAAGCTGCGTTCTACACCGGATATGAGGCGAATGAAAGCTTCGCAATCTCCCTGTTGAGCAAGCCTCACATCTTCTACGATTTGCACATCCATGCTCCTCCTCTATTCATCTGATTCTAATTAGTTAGATAGGGCACGCCTCCGCTCGGTTCCATATTCTTTATTTTTTCATAAAAAAACTCCCAAGAAGCTACTGCTTCTCGGGAGAACTGAACAACTGCTTGCGATACTGTTCGGGAGTGCAACCGACCATTTGCTTGAATAGCCGTGAAAAATGAGGCAAGTGCTTGAATCCCGCGCGAAAGGATACATCCGTGACGCTCCATTGCGGTTCCGTCAAAAACCACACCTTCGCCTGATTAATACGGCGGTGATACAAATACGTGAACACCGTCGTACCGGTTACGTCTTTGAACACTTTGCTCAAATAATATTTGTTCAGATGCTGTCGCTCGGCGATATCGTCTAACGTCACATCTTCTTGATAGCAGCCTTCGATGACGCGAATCGTCTCCTGCACGTGCTTCTCGCGTTCGCCTGCCGGCGGCAACGCCGCCATAGGCTCTTTGCACCAGTCGTATATGCAATAAAGCAAATCCAAAAATGCCAGCTGCATCCGGCGCTCCCCGACGAAATCGCTTCGTCCTGCGAAGGATTTCATGCGCGTCAGCAGCCGCTCTGCTTCTTCCTGATGAGCACTCGGGAGCTTCAAACGCGCATACTTCAATTCCCGAAACGGGCGCAGCACATCATCTCTGGATTCGGCAGGCAAATTGGGATGAACCGCCTCGACATAGCGCGGATCGAAATGGATGATGGAGCGCACATACGGATAAGACGTATCGATATTCGGCCGGTGCAGCGTGAGACCATGCATTAGAATCAGATCGCCCGGCTCCAGCATATATATTTGATCGCCGATCAGATAGTGCACTTTCCCGGCATGGAACATGTAAATCTCATAGCTGGAATGGGAATGAAAGTGCGGCACCTCGTAAGGCGCCGCATTCCGGTACTGCAATTCGAACATGCTGGTATGATGAATGAAAGACAACGATCTCTCCCCCTTCACGGATGAGCCGGGCAGAATGGAGCTGTCGTGCTTGCGTTCAGCGTTGTTAAAGTTGTCTGTGCCGATTAGGACTGAGCAGCCTCTTGAATGAGCGCTAAGACAAGCTCGCTCGTCTTCACCAGATCAGATACGTGAATCCGCTCTTTCGTCGTATGGATATCCAAGTAACCGACCGCAAGGTTCACTGTCGGCACGCCCATGCCGTTAAAGATGTTCGCATCGCTGCCGCCGCCGGAATGAAATAAGCGAGCGGTAGAGCCGATGCGTTCGACGGCACGCTGCGCCAGCTGCACCACTTCGTCCTTCTCGGTAAAGTTGAATGCCGGATATACGATATCGCTCTTGAATTCCGCACGCGCGCCACAGTCGGCAGCCGCGCTTTCCAGCGCTTCCTTCATTGCCTTCACTTGCGCTTCTACCTTATGCTGCACGATGCTGCGTGCTTCCGCATCCAATTTTACATAGTCGCACACGATGTTCGTCGCGCCGCCGCCTGCGAATCGACCGATGTTCGCCGTCGTTTCGTGGTCAATCCGTCCCAGCGGCATGCGGGAAATCGCTTTGCTGGCCACTTGAATCGCGCTGATGCCATCTTCCGGATTCACGCCTGCATGCGCGGATTTGCCATACACTTCCATCGTAATCTTCGCTTGTGTCGGCGCCGCTACCGCAATCGCTCCGATCTCCCCGTTGGAGTCAAGCGCATAACCGAAGTCCGCTTCCAAATGCTTCGCATCCATCGCACGCGCGCCGACGAGGCCAGATTCTTCGCCAACCGTAATGATGAACTGAATTTGTCCGTGCGCCTGATTGTTCTCTTGAATGACCCGGATCGCTTCGAACATAGCGGCAAGACCGGCTTTATCATCTGAGCCGAGAATGGTCGTACCGTCGCTGCGAATATAGCCGTCCTCGCCAAGCTGCGGCTTGATTCCGTTGCCTGGTTGCACCGTATCCATGTGGGAAGTGAAGAACAAGCGCTTCGCTCCGTCCGTTCCTTCGGTTGCCGGCCAAGTGACAATCAAATTCCCTGCGCCATGACCGGTCGTCCCTGTCGTATCATCTTCCGTAACGCGCAAGCCCAATGCTTCGAATTGTTGCTTCAGCGTATCGCAGATGACACGCTCGTGCTTCGTTTCGCTGTCGATTTTCACCAATTCCATAAAATGTTGCACAAGTCTTTCCTGTTGGACCATTTCGCTTTCCTCCAGACGATTTCTTAGTTAAAATAGTGAGAAGTGCATCATGTATTGCGTAGAAAGGAGTTCTTTATACCGTGAAATCAACTAAATGGTTTAAAATTGTGGTTTACCTCATGCTGGCTGCCATGATCGGGTCGACCTTATTTGCCCTCATTGAACCTTTCATATTCGGTTAGACTGGGAGCCGCATCATACAGAGCAAGCAGCTTATGGGACAAGCCATGCATTCATGCATGGCTTCTCTTATATTTCGCGTAATGCGCTCAGACAGGCTTATTGCAGCTGCGTCCTGATGAGCGCGCGCTCAAAGCCCAGCACTTGTGTGACATGCGGCAGCAGCATCTGTCCTACCTGATTCACGGAGAAGGTCTGACCTGTGCAATCCTCCAATGAGGTGACGCCATATTCGCTTATCCCGCAAGGGATAATTCCGCTAAAGCCTTCATGCTGTATGCCGCTCTTTACGTTCAGGGCAAAGCCGTGACTCGTCACGAATCCACGACGGTGGCGGCAGCGGTTGAACTTGACGCCGATGGCAGCAATCTTCAGATTTCCCACCCATACGCCAGTATACTCCGGTTTACGGCTGCCTTCGATGCCGAACGTTCCCAGGAATTGAATGATGGCTTCTTCCAAAGAACGCAAATAGCCGTGCAAATCGAGCTGGGGACCTTCAAGGAACAGCAAAGGGTATCCTACCAATTGCCCTGGACCATGGTATGTAATATCCCCTCCGCGATCGATTTCATAGACCGCGATTCCTTGCTGCTGCAGCTGTTCCGGACTGAGCAGCAGATGCTCGGGATGGCGCTGCGAGCCGATGGTATAGGTCGGAGGATGCTCCAGAAGGAGCAATGAATCTTGCTCCGTACCGTCATCGATAGCGTGCACCATTTCTTTTTGCTTATCCCAAGCGGCCCCATAGTCGATTCGATCCAAATAGTGAACGTTTATAGCTTTTCCTGAGCTTATCATTACCTTGTTAGGGTTCATCGTCTCACGCTTTCTTCTGTCGATTCGTGCCCGTGCTTAATATACCTTTGTATCCAGCGAATAGCCTTCCAGGTTCTCCTTGACGCGCTGCAGGAAGCGCCCGCAGATTACGCCATCCAAGATGCGGTGATCCAAGGACAGACACATATTGGCCATAGAGCGGACGGCAATCATATCGTTGATGACGACAGGCTTCTTCACAATGGATTCGAAGGTCAAAATAGCTGCTTGCGGGTAATTAATAATCGGATAAGACAGAATCGATCCGAACGACCCCGTGTTATTAACAGTGAACGTGCCGCCTTGCATATCGTCGATCCGCAAGCGTCCCTCCCGTGTCTTGCGGGCCAATTCCTCAATTTCACGCGCCAACCCGGCAATGTTTTTCTGATCAGCCTGCTTGATGACCGGCGTCAATACCGAATCCTCTGTGCCCACTGCCAAAGACAAATTGATATCGCGCTTTACGATAATTTTGTCAACTGCCCAGTGGGAATTCATAATCGGATAATCTTTAATCGCATTAACTATAGCTTTTAGGACAAACGCCAAGTAAGTTAAGTTGATCCCTTCTTTGCGTTTGAATTCATCTTTTATTTTGCTCCGCAGCAGCACCAGGTTCGTCACATCAACTTCGATCATCGTCCACGCGTGCGGGATTTCCGATACGCTTTGACGCATATTTCTCGCAATAGTTTGACGAATCGGAGTCACGTCAATAAACGATTCCCCATGTCCCGCTCTGTCCCGTCCTTCGACTTCAATCGATGGGATGCGCGGCGTCTCGCCAAGATGAAGCCCTGAATGACGCACCGTCACATTTGCCTCCATGGAGCCCCTATTCGCATCACTTCCTTGCGAAGGCTGACTGCTGCTGACTGACGCGAAGGGAGACGCCGTGGCCGTCCCGCGGCCTGCTGCTGGTGTCGTCGCAGAAGCGGCATGCGCCGAAGTCTGCGGCTTCATCGTAGCCTCTGCATGGGACTCGATCGCAGCCATCACGTCTTTGCGCGTAATGCGTCCTCCCTGCCCTGTTCCATTCACGCTAAGCAAGTCAACACCATGCTCCTGCGCCAGACGTTGTACGGCTGGTGAATACCGCTGCCGCATTTCCTGGCCTTGATCCGTCCCGCTAATCGTCGTCCCCGCTGGAATCGATGGTGTTGCCTCTACTGCTGCTGGTGCAGCCGCTGCCAGTGGTGGAGCTCCTTCCGGCAGCACACGGCAAATTACGGCGCCGACAGCGACCGTATCACCTTCCTGCGCCAAGATTTCGTTCATGACCCCAGCTTCCGTTGCTGGAATCTCTGCTACGACCTTGTCAGTGAGCACTTCACAGATCGGTTCGTACGCATCGAACGATTCGCCGGGACGCTTTAACCATTTCCCGATTGTAGCTTGCACGAGTGATTCCGCGAGCTGCGGCATGGTTACTTCTTTTACATTGTCTGAAGACATTGTTTCTCACTCCCGTTCTTGAACCGACAGAGGAACAGCAGGATGCTGACGCTCCCGTGTCCTCGATCGATAGTTCCCGTTCATTAGAATAGCGCCAGCTGACGCATCGCTTCTTTTACTTTATCCTTGCTTAACATGAAGAACTTCTCCAATGGAGGACTGAACGGCATTGCCGGAATATCCGGTCCGCACAGCCGCTTGATTGGAGCATCCAAATCATACAGCAGTTCCTCTGAAATGATAGCAGACACTTCGGCGCCCACTCCGCCTGTCTTATTATCTTCATGAATGATGAGAACCTTGCCTGTCTTCGCTGCAGCCTCAAGAATGGCTTCACGATCGAGCGGCTGAATGGTGCGCAGATCGAGGATGTGCGCGCTAATGCCTTCTTTCGCCAATTCCTCAGCAGCCTGAAGGGCATAGTGAAGCGGCAGGCTGTAGCCAATAACGGTAATATCCGTCCCTTCGCGCAGTACATTCGCCTTACCGATAGGCACAATATAATCGTCGTCCGGAACGTCTCCTGTAATCATCCGATAGCACTTCTTATTCTCAAAAAAGATGACCGGATCGGGATCGCGCACCGCGGCTTTTAACAAGCCTTTCGCATCGTAAGCCGTGGCCGGAGCAACAATCTTGAGTCCCGGCGTCCCGAAAAAGACTGATTCCGGACATTGAGAATGATATAATCCGCCTGCCACTCCGCCGCCGATAGGGGCTCGGATAACTAAAGGACACGTCCAATCGTTGTTGGAACGGTAGCGAATCTTGGCCGCTTCGCTAATGATCTGGTTCGTTGCCGGGAACATGAAGTCCGAATATTGCATTTCCGCAATCGGCTTCATCCCAACCATGGCCGCACCGATAGCGACCCCGGCAATTGCCGATTCGGCCAGTGGCGTATCCAACGCACGCTCCTCACCGAATTGCTCATACAGCCCTTTCGTTGTGGTGAAGACGCCGCCCTTCACGCCGACATCCTCCCCAAGCACGAACACTTCGCTATCGCGCTCCATCTCTTCTTTCATCGCCAGTCGAATGGCGTCGATATATTCCATTACTGCCATGTTCCGCGTTCCTCCTCTGCGTAGACATGTGTCAATGCATCTTCCGGCTGTGGAAATGAAGCCTGTTCCCCATAAGCCGTCGCATCGTCGATAATGGCTTTCAATTCCGCAAGCAGCTTGGCCTCATCTTCTTCCGACCAAATGCCGCATTCCATCAAATACGCTTTATAGCGAGGTATTCCGTCCTTCTCCCAATTCGCGTCGACTTCTTCCTTCGTCCGATAAGCCAAGTCGTTGTCTGAAGTGGAGTGAGGCGATAATCGGTACATCATCGCTTCGATCAGCGTCGGTCCTTCACCGCGCACCGCCCGTTCACGCGCTTCTTTCATGACGCGAAATACTTCCAGCACATCACAGCCGTCGACGCGCACTCCTGGGAATCCGTAGCCTAGCGCCCGATCGCTAATTCGACCGGCCACCTGCTTGGCGATAGGCACCGAAATCGCATATTGGTTGTTCTCAACCATGATGATAGCCGGTACTTTGTGGACTCCCGCAAAGTTGCAGCCTTCATGAAAATCTCCCTGATTGCTAGAGCCTTCTCCCAAGGTGACGAAGGACACCGAATCTTCCTTACGCATCTTGGCGGCAAGCGCTATGCCTACAGCGTGCGGAACCTGAGTCGTTACCGGACTGGAGCTGGTAACGATACGCAGCCGTTTGCAGCCGAAGTGGCCCGGCATTTGGCGTCCGCCGCTGTTCGGATCCTGCACTTTCCCGAACAGGGCAAGCATTAATTCGCGCACGGTCATGCCGACAGACAGCACGAAGCCGTAATCGCGGTAATATGGCAAGAAATAGTCTTTATTCTGGTCAAGGGCAAATGCGGCTGCGACTTGGGCCGCTTCTTGGCCGATGCCGGAGACATGGAAGTTAATTTTCCCGGCACGCTGCAGCAGCAACGCGCGTTCGTCATATTTACGGGCAAGCACCATCATGCGGTACATTTCAATGGCTTGCGCATTCGTTAATCCGAGTTCTTCATGCTTCATCTTCTGACGAACAGTCACGTCAGGCGTCATGGAGTCATCCTCCTTTAATATCAACGTAATCCATCCATTCCGGTCAAGCAATTCATTACATAATACCAGGTACTAAGACTTGAGCCTAACACTATTATAACCTTAACCTTTTGAAAAAGAAAACGTCAGATCCGTCCAACTTGTCACATGCTTAACGATCGCCCTTCCATCGCCAACATCGCTTCTCCCATAATTTCAGACAGAGACGGATGCGGATGAATGACATGGCCCATTTCCCATGGCGTGGCATCCAGCCATTTGGCCACTGCCGCCTCGCCAATCAATTCGGTAGCATGCGGACCGACAATATGAACACCAAGCAAGTCGTTGCTCTTCGCGTCGGCGATCACTTTCACAAATCCGTCCGTTTCCCCGTGCACGATGGCCTTGCCAATCGCTTGAAACGGCATTTTGCTCACTTGAATATCCATTCCGGCTGCTCTCGCTTCCTTCTCCGTCCAACCTATAGAAGCCGCTTCCGGCATCGAGTAGATACAACGCGGAATACGACGGTAATCGAGGGAAATAGCTGCCTGTCCATTGAAGTGGCTAACTGCGGCGAGCGCTTCTGCGGAGGCTGCATGGGCAAGCTGGAGTCCGCCAATCACATCGCCAATCGCATATATATGTGGTTCATTCGTCTGCATCCATTCATTGACTCGGATGAATCCATCCGCAGACTCGACTCCTGAATTTTCCAGTCCGATATTTTCAATATTGGCTTGTCTGCCTATACATACGAGAAGCTTGTCTGCAATTATGCTAGATGTCTCTCCACCCACTTCAACGAGCAAATGCACCTCGCCGGCAGCTTCATCCACATGTATTTCTTCAGGTTGTAATTTCGCTTGCGTATGTATACGGGCCCCTCGCTTCTTCAACTGCCGCTCAAGCTCGCGCGAGGTGTCTTCATCCTCCTGCGGCACGATATGCGAGGCAGCTTCGATGACATCCACCTCCACGCCGAAATCGACGAGCATGGACGCCCATTCCATTCCGATAACTCCGCCTCCCACGATGGCGACGCGACGCGGCAAAGCCGTCCATTCCAGCGCCTCATCCGTCGTCACCACATAGGTTCCATCTACTTGAAGTCCTGGTAATGCACGCGGTCTTGAACCTGTCGCTATAATCAACTGCTTCGGAACGAGCGTCACCGCTTCTCCGTTATCACACTCAACGGCTACCGAGCCGCTCTTCGGCGAAAAAATAGACGGCCCCATAACTCGTCCATTGCCTTGGATGACCTCGATATGGTGCTTGCGCATCAGGAATTGCACTCCGCGATGCAGTTGCTCGACGACTTCCTGCTTCCGGGATTGCACGCGCTCAAAGTTCAGCTTTACCCCTTCGATCTCGATACCGAACGTGCTGCTATTCTGTGCTTGTCTATATAATTCTGCGCTCCGCAATAGCGCTTTGCTCGGTATGCAGCCGCGATGCAGGCAGGTTCCGCCCAGCTTCTCCCGTTCGATGACAACTACCTTCTTCCCTGCTTGCGAAGCCGCGATTGCTGCAATATATCCACCCGTTCCGCCACCGAGTATGGCGACGTCCACTTGTTTTGTCATTGATCAACACTCCTTTAGACGATATTTCCGCTATAAGCGCATGTTCAAAAAGGAACTTTCTGAACAACCTCTATAAAACGTACAACTCCAATGGTTCTATTGTACTCTCTTTTTGTTCACCCGCCAAACATGTTTCCCAGATGCGCACACCAGCAGGAGCAGGAAAGATTAGACATGTGCTGCAAATCACGGTAAGATAGGGGGGATACGAATCTAACAATGAACTGACAGGTGATATCATTATGAAGCAGACGCATGTCATCACTCGTTTTATCGCCATATTGTTGCTTGTCCTGCCAGGCATAGCGGCTACATACGGCTTTCTCGTTATGAAAAATGTCATCTTCCAATACATCGCCGACAAAGGGAATGATGCAATCGCCAACCCGGCATTCGGATGGTTGTCACTTTTAGGCGGACTTGTACTGTTCCTCATTGGCGCAGGCTTTATCGGCGGATGGATCTTCTATCGTGACCGTAAGCGCAACTATGTGGCGGCCCGCTTCCGCAAGAAGCGGCCCAAGCCCGCTTCATTGAAATAATAAAGGCCCCTTCCATTCGACTTGACTCGTGGGAAGGGGCCTTACTCTATGGATAGGGCGGTTGCACCTTTCGTCCGTAAGAGTCCGCCCTGTCTGCGCGGCTAGAGCTCCCGCTTTACTTGCCTTTGTCTTCGTCAGCTGGACGGTCCCCGGCAGTACGTTGTGTGCCACCGCTTGTTAATCCATCCTGCTCGGAGCCTGCCGGCGTTGAACCCGATTGCGCCAACTTCGCCTTCAGTCTGGCGAGTTCCTGAGCGATGAACTCCTCTTTTGAGAGCTGTTCCGGCTCGGTACGTTCAGATTCCATTTCGCTCGTTGACGGCAGTTCCTGCGCATCGTGAAGCGGCTCTTCATTTGTATCGTTATACGATGTGTCAGGAGAACGTTTCGTCGCCTCCTCATTCATCGTTTCTTCTTTTTCCGGAGTGGTCGGCAGCAGATCCATATCGCGCAGCATACGCTCCGGTATCATAATGACGTTTCGAGTGCCGCTTATTTTTTCGTAGAAAAGACGCTTATCTTTTTTAAACAAATGAAGCAAGAGATGAATGAACAGCACTCCATTGAAAATGAGCCACGCCAAGAAAATCGCTACCATAACAAGAGGGGAATCCATCACTTCGTTGAAATTCAATACATACCAGAACACGTAGTTGATGCCGCCAACACCGAAATAGAGAATCCCATATCGTTTGAGTAATCCAGAGAAGGATACGACACGTTGTTGTTCTTCTGAATCCAATCGGTCTTCTTGCAGATGAATCCGTGTCACCCATTTACCGAACGTCTTTCCTTCCGTAAATAGCGGCATCACAATGAAGTAGATGAATATGCCCGCTGCCAAATAAATAGGATTCATGCTTAGTAATTCGAATTTCGCCATTCTTTCTTTATATACTAGAGCAGTGAACACGATGTACACGCAGCCCATCACGATGGACAAGACTATTGAATCGAGCCATACGGCGATACCTCTGCGGATAAATCCAACCGGCTTGCTCTTCAAATCGACTTTATCGTCCAATTGATGCGAACGAGGCAGGAAATACGTAATCAGTGGCGCCAGCAAAAATCCGGCCATACCGCCTAACGTATTCAGAAGCAGATCATCCACGTCGAACAAGCGATACGGACAGTCGTAAATGCCATACAACCCGGTACGCTGCGTTACTTCAAAGAACAAGGATACCAGCAATGCAATCACGGTCGTCTGCAAGAAGGAGCGGCGGAAGTAATAGCGCAAGTACACTCCTAGCGGCAGTGTCAGCACCATATTAAACGCCGCTTGAAAAAATGCCCGCTCCTGCAACAAATAGACATAGGTGCTCGGATGTGACCATTCAACTCTGGATTCTTTCACAATATCGCGAACGAATTGAAACGGCCTCAGCTGCTCAAATACGGCGCTCGACCGCTCCACGCAATTATGTGTTTGCGCAGGCAGCGGCAAAATGACGAGATAAAAAGCGGAAATAAAATAAAGCAGCATGGAATACAGCACGAGAGAACGCACTTTATTAACGTAGCCGTATTTGCGGTATTGCACGATCAGAAACGGGAGCGTCAAAAAAAGCGCTACGAAAGGAAATGTAATGAGGGCAATCTTAATCGGAAACAAATATGTGTTCATGAATAATCCTTCCTATATCAAATTGTCGCAAAAATTAATGTACCGACTTCACAGGCGGTTGTCAACCTTTTATCATTGACGCAATAAAACAAATAACCGCCCTTCATTAGCCTTCGTAATGATCTAATGAACGAGCGGTACCTATGTATTCGGATCCGGTCTAACGAATGAATATCCCGCCAAACGGTATCGTCTCCCTCATGATTCTTTTAACCAAGCCGTCCCCTTCTAAATCATGCTCCAATTGACGATCGTTTATGTTCGTTTGCAGCAGGACATGCCCTGTTCCGGTTATTTCCCATTGTACATTCATGTTCTGGCTCGCTATGGAATTACCGTACACGCACGGCTTCAACGTCGCATTCTCAGGATAGGCGACAAGGCAGCCGATATTCACATAGGTGGGTTGCTCCGGATGCAGCTGCATCGAATACAAGGGACCGTTCGACAAGATGCCTAACAATCCATCGTCAGCATGGAACTTCATCTTTACGATTTCTTTTGTAATGAGCACATTTTTCAACTTTTGTATGCGCCGCTCTACATGAATGCCTTCGGTGTAGAACAGAATATGCTTCCATTCAAACAGCAGATCGCTGCCCTCCGTAATATGCAGTGTCTTTAAGCAATAACCGTTCGGCAAGCCGAGCATAACGGAAGACGGTCCACTGATTCTAGATTGTATAAATTTGCGTTTGCGGTACATCCCGGCAATGTCCATGAACCGATCCTCACGATTGGCGGAATTGCCTTGGAAGGCGATAATTTGCCGCGGGTGCAAAATATAAACGGCCTCATCCCCGCTCAGATGCAGGGAAGTCATCTGTGCATGCAATTCTTGGGCTTCTTGAATGACTTCCATCAGCTTCTCCTTTATTTCATCGTTCGGCGCCAGACAAAGATACGCAGTACCCGGGTCATAATAATATATAGCAGAACCAGACCAATCCCTGTAAATACAGTAATCATAATCCGGCGAAATTGCAGCTTCTCCTGCAGCTTCGCTTCCACATCTTTCTGCTCCCATTGATCAATGCGCTGGAGCAATTGCTCATTTTGCTGCCTGAGCGATTCGTTCTCGGCCTGCAATTGCTGCTGCATGGCGTCGGACTGACGTTTTGCATCCTCAAGTGACTGCCGTGTTTCTTCATATTGCTGCTTCATCTTGTCAAAATCAGCCGGAAGCTCTGACAGCTTCTGCAGGAATCCAGCATGAGCGGACGGACTGGGAACAAGGAACATGATACTAAAAAAGAGCAGCATACTTAGCCATAATGCCGGCCTTCCCCTTTTTTTTCTTGGTTGCATACCATCCGCCTCCTTTTGAGATGAATTCAACTATTCACCTATCAATCGACAATTTCAATCAACATTATAGCATATCTTTGTCGGTTGAAAAGGAAATGTAAGGTTACAAAATCGTTAGATAACAGTTGATTTTCGGGGGAAATGGTCAACCACCGGAACCTTTTACAGCACTTTTGCTTACTATATCAGTAATGCAGGACTCATAAGGGGGAACCGTGATGCGTGATGAGGATCAACGAAAAGTACTGCTTATTGTCGTCATTTTATTGGTTATTGTTTTCTCATCCGGTCTTGTGGAACCTACACCTGAACCAAAAGAAACCGTCTCTTAACATGTTTGCAATAGATTCGTCAACCAACATGGATAATTTGACAAGAAGGTGAGTGTCAGTGACCTTTTCGAAAGGACGGCAAAAAAAATGTAACGATAAAAATAAAAACAATAAAAAAAAAAGCAGTACCCCAAAACTGACTGTCGATCAGATCGCGGTCATCGCCGCCTTGTTAACAAATTCACTTAAAGTGCAGTCAATCCTCGTTGACCGAGATCAAGCAGTGGAAGTGCTGCTTATCGGATCTCTCCGCAAAAAGACACAAATGGATCAGCTTGTTGAGCAAATAAGCGACCTCTCCATCGGAGATTTTTTAGACAGCTTGAACAATCTAAAAAAATAACGGGGCGGCATCAATATATCTGGCTATTGTCGTGCAGAAGCAACTTCTGATTGTTCGCCCTGCTTTATACGAAACTGGGACAAGCCTGTTTACTTTTTAATGGAGAATATTACTTTTGGTTGCTGATGATTAGGGCGGGCAGAAGACGAGCGGAAGAAATCGTTAGAGCCGCTTTCTTAGCATGATCGCCATGCGTCCGGATGTCGGTCACTTTGCATTCATAAGCGACGTAGGCATCCGTCAGCACCGGCACATTGACTTCACGACCTTCTTCAAATTGATCAGAAGATTTTGCTGGAGGAATGCACGATAATCTATAACTTCAATTGGTAAGTGTGTAGGGTTAACCCAGCCGGCAGTGACGGAACGTGTCCGTCGATTAGAGGAAAACGGTATAATTACGGATTACCGTACGGTGGTCTCCCATGAAAAAATGGGAATGAATACGGTGACTTTTATGCTCTTTCGTACAACACAATGCAATTCATTTATTGACTATTGTCACCAATTGATTACAAATTGCTAATTCCATTGGTTTTAGAGGAACTATCCACTTCGAGAAACTTGAAATACGGAGCACATCTTCGCGACACGGAGCTGAAAGTGGTGTTAGTATACAAATCCATAGATCAGCACCGGTCCTTTGCGAAGTAGTGCATTACCTTTTTTAGAATTTCGTTCTCTTCTTCAATGTCTCGAATCTTTTTCTATAGTTCATGCATTGCTTGGTTTCGGGCTTCAAATAGACTACTACCGACAATCAAACCACTACTATTTTATATACGGTGTCTAATTTTCCACCAAGTCTTTTATTTAAAGGGATTTTAATATCTCTAGCTAATTCTTTAAAAAAGATAACTGCGTCACATTTTACGTTTTCAGCCAACACGGTTATAACACCTTCTGCAACAATATTCTGATTAAGCTCAGTGGGAACAGTAACATCAATCGGATAGTGCTTTGCTAATGTTTTACTATATCTAGCGAATATCTCAATTAATTCTTCATTATTGAATTTTTCTATTGCCGTTTTTCCTTTATTAGTAAAAACCAAATTAATTTTCATTTTCATATTTCCCCTTTTCTATTTAGTTCAAAACCGAAATCAGTACTTGGCAGGATGACGTAAGGCGGAAAATAGAAAAAATCTGCTTTTCCTTTATTGTTGTAAGCACCACACCAACAAAAAAAAGGAGCGAACAGATGCATTATTAGTATATCAATCTTTTGCTGAACTTGCCAGAGGTTCTGGTTATCCAAATCATACTTGTAAGCCAAAGGAGCAGCCAGGATAGGTCTTAGGGATAAATGATGGCAATTTAGTCGGAAGTTAGACATGTCGTATTCGCGCGATAACATCCAGCTTAAACCTTCGAATGTCTCCGTTATGCTTTCGTTCAGCTTATGAATCTGTTCGATATAGCATTGCGCCAGACACATACGGCTCACCCCCTAGTTTTCACAGACATAGGTCCCGTATTGTAGAGATACCAAATAAAGTAGACGTATAAAATCGTCCATGTTATATAGACCGCTAACCTTTTCCAGAGGACGGTCTATTACTTTTTGTGCAGGACAAATGCTATTTGCCTTATCGGTATATCAAAGTAAAATAATGTTATTCGCGAAGTTCGTGAATTGCACATCTCTTTCAATGTTTATGAGTTTCTTGATTAAGACATTAGCAGAAATTGATGCAGAAGGTTTTAACCAGTAATTCTAATAATAATGGAGGGTATTTTGTGGAGATATTTGGAGAGAAACTATTGCTGTCAAGGATTTCTGTTAATGATTTAGATTTCATTTGCAGGTTAGAATGTGATAAGAACTTATGGTGTTTTGAAGAAGATGTGCCGTCGGATGAACAAGTTGTTCGAGAAAAATATCTGCATAAAATCAATGAAAGCGACCAAACGTGCAGTTATGATTTTATTGTAAGTATTGCAACGGATAAAAGGAAAACGCCCATCGGTTTAGCGCAAGTTTGGAGCTATATCGAATATAGAAAAAGCTGGGAAATAGGGTATGCCATACTTCCGGAATATGGGGGTAAGGGTTACGGAAGTGAAGCGGCCACACTTTTATTGAAATTCGCATTTGAACAATTACATGCCCATAAAGTGGTTGGAATGTGCAATTCAAATAATACTCGTTCCTCATCACTTATGGAACATATTGGAATGACAAAGGAAGCTGTTTTTAAAGAGGAGCTTTTTTGGCAAAACCAATGGACCGATCAATATTATTATTCAATTCTGGAAAAAGAGTTTTTGTCTAACGCCCTGCCTTTCGTGCAAGATAAAAAAAGCACCTAAAGGTGCTTTTTTTATTAATAACATCTAACTGCGAGTGTCTATTACCAGTCTGTACGGTGTGTTAGGATCATAATCCGAAGGGTATCTCCCTCGCACTAATACATACACGTCTTCACCCGGATTAATAGTGGTTGTCAGAAAACGCGGTATTGCAGGACTACCATAGTTGCCCTCATCTTTGAACGAAATAACTTGTCCGTCATTTTTGAATACAATAAACATCAGATCATACGTTCCACCACTATTAGGTGGGGTAAATAACGCTGCTACTGTGCGCATGCCTGGAGTAGTGTTCTTTACATGGTAGAAATCGAGATCATCGGGAGCGTCGAGGTAACCGCCATGCTCATGCACATAGCCAAGGTCAACCTCAATTGCAGTATCAAAGGTATCTGCAACACCTTTTTGTGCAAATGCTGATGGTGCAAAAGTTAGTATTAGCACGGAAGTAAGTAGGGCCGTTATTACCTTTCTTATTCTCATAAACATTCGCCTCCAAATGCAATATGAGTCGGCCGAACCCTCAACAAAATATTTCCAATTAATCAACCTTCTGGTATATAGTGCGATAGGACTAATATTTTGTCGGTTATTAAACATTAATGTAATATTCTACAAAGAAAACTTAATCTAAGTGGATCGTGGACATAGCGAGGGTGTAAAAGCTTTCTTGAATAAATAAAATAGAGCATTCCTTCTCAGTTACTTATATTGATATAAACGAAAATAAAAAACATATTGCTCAGGGACAAATTTCGTAGAATCTATCTTAATGTATACAGTTGCCCACGGAGGAATTATGATGTTATCAATCATTTGAGCATTGCCGGGTCCTATATAATCGGCATAAACCATATTAGAGTTTCTTGTCGGAGTATATTTAATAGTCATCCCAAGTCTAAAGTTACATTCTCTACCTTTTGACGATAAGTATGCACCAAGAAATTTATTTTCTCCAGTTGTATTTGTCCACTTAAACCAATCCTTATCTTCACTGGAATCTAGGTAGAGATCAATGTCTTGAAAAAGATCATCACCACTTGGAGCAGGAAATAACGATATTGCATTTTCTTGCGTATCGCCAACTCCAGTCAGGGCAAAGGCACTCTGTGAAAATACTAAAACAAATGCAAAAACAAAAAATGTTGAAACTATTTTTTTGAATTTCATTTCCATTCCGCCCTTCTATTATTTATTCGATTATCAAGACACCTATATATCACCATTTATTACACTATATAGTATATAGTTCAATTGTACTAATAACTTGAGAGCGTACGAACATTTGGAATACAGGGGCTCGGTTCACAAAAAACCCCGTTTTATTCAACGGGGCTTCTTTCTTTATGCGACCAATCATTGTGGTATTAAATTTCTTTGAAATGAAGCACAAAGCCTGGTCTTCCTGCATTTTCAACTTGGCATTTATAAACAACATTATCTATAGAAATAACTGCAGGTCTATCGTATTCTACAAACTCGTATGCTACCTTTTCTTTCATACAATAACGTTCAATTTCATCTAAAAATTCTTGTTTATTCTTTGGAAGTTGTTCCAATTCGACCGCAAAACCTTTCTTCAAAATCTTTTTCCAAAGAAGATTTTTCATCATGATTGTCCCCCTCTTTTATAATTGATTACTACTAATAATTCTACACAGGATCGAAAAAACCTCGCTATCAATCAAAGACGAGGCATTCATTCGTATTCATTTTAAGCGCCAATTTCCTAACGCACTATGGTTCTGATGAAAGGTTACTTGTGTGGAATTTGCGCGGCTTACAACGGTGAACTTACCTGTTTCTTGAACAGAAAATGTATTGGCGGATGTGATTTATTTTCACATCCGCCAAGTTTTCAATACCTTGTTCGTTTAAAGATACGTATTAAGCAGTTTTAGAGAATGTTCATAAGAAACTATCGGTTTCTTAAACAGTCCTTTCTGTTGACAATACGTTAAAAATTCTAGATAAAACTCTAATTCTGACAATTTCACAATATCGAGTTTATCGGCATTTTGAACTGGATGTTAGACGTCTTAATCCCTTACTCCATACCTTTTCAGCTCACCTTATGCTCAATGCGCAGCTTGTCGGCTACCATCGCGATGAACTCGCTGTTGGTTGGTTTCGACTTGCTAATATTAATCGTATAGCCGAACAGACGGCTGATGCTGTCGATGTTGCCGCGCGTCCAAGCGACTTCAATCGCATGGCGGATGGCACGTTCAACACGGCTTGGTGTCGTTTTGTATTTTTCCGCAATCGCAGGATATAATGTCTTCGTAATGGAACCCAAAATTTCAATGTTGTTATATACCATCGTAATCGCTTCGCGTAAATACTGATATCCTTTAATATGTGCCGGGACACCGATTTCATGAATAATCGAAGTGATATTCGCATCCAAATTCTTCGTCTTGCCAAGCTGTACAACATTGGATTTGGACGATGAAGTCATCAAGCTGCTGGCGCTGGAACCACCCGATAAAGCGCTGTTTGACGATACGCCAGCTAACTGCCGAATGCGATTGGCCAGTATATCCATATCGAATGGCTTCAATATGTAATACGAGGCGCCAAGTTGGACCGCGCGTTGCGTAATGCTCTCCTGCCCAAATGCGGTGAGCATAATGATCTTAGGTTGCGGGGACAAGTTCAAGCTTCGCAAACGTTCTAACACACCTAAGCCGTCTAAATGCGGCATAATAATATCGAGAATGAGCACATCCGGCACCGCTCTCGTCTGCTCCAGGAATTGGAGTACCTCTTCGCCATTATAGGCGACCCCAGTGACGACCATGTCGTCTTGTTCTGATAAGAAATCAGCTAACAAATTAGTGAATTCTCGGTTGTCGTCCGCTAACAGTATTTCGATCTTTTGCAACTTTTAATCCTCCCTTGTCAAAGTTTCGCATATCGGCACCAATGCAATGAGTGTTAAATCCTTTCCAGATCATGTTATTCGACATCAAGAATGAAATTCCTTCTGTCGAAAACTTTTTTTCTTTATTTTTTCGAAAAGATCCATTATAATGAAATATTCATTGTAAATTTCTACACCATTCGCACTGATTCGTAAAGGTTCGACATTGATGTCGATTTACTTGGTAAAAAAGGAGAAGGCGCACGCTGCGCGTGTACCTTCCCCTGTAGCCCCCACGTCTGCGGTGACGATAATACGACACCTGCATCCTGCAGCATCCATTCGATAAAGCATCCATACCCCGAGCTTGGGTCATTGACAAAGACATGGGTAACGGCGCCGATTAATTTGCCGTTCTGAATGATCGGACTGCCGCTCATTCCTTGCACAATTCCACCGGTCCTCTGTAATAGTCGCGGATCAGTTATCCGTATGACCATTCCTTTAGTTGCAGGTGTAGACTGCTTCGTCACATGCGCAATTTCGATCTTGAAGCGCTCGACCTGTTGGCCGTTAACTACGGTCAGCATTTCCGCAGGTCCTTCTTGTACTTCTTCGCTAAATGCTACCGGGATTGGCTCTTTAAATACACTGTGATCCGGAGTAGCCGTCATTTTCCCGAATATTCCGAACGGAGTATTTCGTTCAATATTGCCTAATACACGACTTTCTTTCAGAAAATGGGCTCTTTTCTCACCGGGTTCACCATTTTGACTTTTAGATATCGAGGTTACGTTGGATTGAACAATCTCACCTTGACCGACGACAATGGGCGACTGCGTATCCATATCGGTAATTACGTGACCTAATGCACCATATACACCTTGATCCGGTGCATAGAAAGTAAGCGTTCCTACGCCTGCCGCAGAGTCACGAATGTACAATCCGAGTCTCCACGTCTTATCTTCTGTATCATATGCTGGCGTAAGCTTTGTCTTCACTTCTGCTTCTCCGCGGCGAATAACAAGCTCAAGCGGCTTCTTGCTTTCTCCAGCCTGCCTTACAACATCCGCCACTTTGCTTACATCATTTAGTCGAATCCCGTTCATACTCATAATGAGATCACCTAATCGGACTCCCGCCGCTTCTCCAGGAGAGATTTTGTTATCCGAACTTACTTGGACAAGATGGTGACCTACAACAAGGATGCCCGCTGATTTGACTTTAACGCCAATCGTCTGTCCACCTGGAATAACGCGCAGGTTAGGTACGACATTCACCTTAAGCGTCTTTAACGGAATACCTCCGAATAGCTTCAGCTTAAGTTCGGCCTGCCCTGATTGGGACGATTGTAGAGAAATCGGCTGCTGCAGCGATAAGTTGAAGGAAGGGCGATTCTCGCCATTAACACGCAAAATATCCGGTCGGTCCACCGTAGCTTGAGCGTGTACAGGCATAACGAGATGAAGTTCTTTTTGCTCTCCTTCAAATAATCGAAGCTCGCTCGGCAATGCCGCAAAAGTGCGAAATGGAGCCGTTGTACAGCATAAACAAACGATAATGACTAGCATCAGACCGAGCAGACGTTTAACGTTGGGGTTCAAAGGTGTCACACTCCTTTGTTGGCGGAAGCTTGACGAAAAGGACGTGCCGTTTCGTAACTATAAGGTATCCTTGACCCCTACGTTTTATAAGTGAAAATGATTCCTCAATCCCTTTATTTACGCACCTTTTTGACGTTCAGCCAACTTCAGCATTTCTTGTGCATGATGCAAAGTTCTTTCCGTCACTTCCACTCCACCGAGCATACGAGCCAATTCGGCAATGCGACCTGTTTCGTCTAATTCCGTTACTTGCGTTGAAGTGCGCTCATCCCGCACCTGCTTCTCGATATAATATTGATGATCGGCCATACAAGCCACCTGTGGCAGATGCGTAATGGCGAACACTTGACCACTGCTGGACACCCATGCCAGCTTCTCAGCTATCGCTTGCGCGGCACGACCGCTTACCCCCGTGTCCACTTCATCGAACACGAGCACCGGAATCCGATCCACCTGAGCAAATATGGTCTTCATCGCCAGCATAATGCGGGACAATTCTCCCCCAGACGCAATCTTATGAAGGGGGCGAAGCGGTTCACCTGGGTTAGGGGAAATAAGAAACTCCGCATCGTCCCAACCGTTTTTCGTAAAGCGAACCGACACGCCGTTCACATCAAAGCCCTGTTCGCCTTGCAGCCGATCAAGCCGGACATCTAGCCGTGTTCGTTCCATATGAAGGTGCTGCAGCTCTGCTTCAATGCGAGTCGTCAATTCATTAGCCAATTGGCGTCTAGCATTGGTTAACGCCTCCGCTTTGCGCGCCAGCTTGACGAGTCGTTCTTGCGCTTCCTTCTCTAGAGCAGCGATACGTTCATCCTTATGTTCAATCTTATCCGCTTCGGCTTCAATCCGCTGTAAATATTGGAGCATGTCTTCAACGGTTGATCCATACTTGCGTTTTAATGAGGTAAGCTGATCAAGACGCTCCTCAATTTGTTCGAGACGAACTGGATTGAACTCTATATTTTCACGGTAGTCCCTGAGCTGATACGCTGCATCCTCCAGTTGGTAATAGGCAGACTGAAGCTGCTCCACCATAGGCTGGAATTTCACCGTATCATACACCAATACATCCTCAAGCTTCGATAGTGCAACACTGACTGAATCCATGGCTCCCTGTGCATATAATCGTTCATAGGCGTTGTTCACATGATCCATCAGCTTCTCTGCATTGGCTAGTTTGCGCTTTTCTTCCGATAAACATTCATCTTCGCCAATTTTTAGTTGGGCATTGTTAAGTTCTTCAATCTGGAAGCGATACAAATCAAGCATCTGGTACGCTTGTTGGCTTGTCTCCTTCAGTTGATTCAATTCATGCTGAAGCGCCATGAAGCACCCGAAGTCTTCACGGTATCGTGTCTTGATGGAAGCTAACTCCTCACCGCCGTAAGCATCTAACCATTCCAGATGACGCTCTACCTTAAGCAGTGATTGATGTTCGTGCTGTCCATGTATATTTATGAGCAATTCTCCAACCTCGCGCAGCATCGTCAAGTTGACCATTTGACCGTTCATCCGGCATAAGCTTTTTCCATGCGCCGTCAATTCCCGGCGGATAATGAGCAATTCGTCACGATCGGCTTGGATGCCTAAACGCAATAGCGCATCCCAAACCGGGTGATCTCCTGGCAAATCAAATGAAGCTTCGACCTCAGCCCGATCACAACCGTAGCGAACGAAGTCGGCCGATCCTCGTGCTCCGCCGATAAGCCCTAGTGCATCAATAATGATGGATTTACCTGCTCCCGTTTCCCCTGTAAGAACATGGAATCCACGATGAAAGTGCAGTTGCACCGATTCGACAACTGCCAAATTACGAATGGATATAGCTACTAACATGGAGCACCCCTCCCGAACGCAAGTTATGAAATGTGGCTCATAATCTGGTCTACGACGGCCTGACTGAGCTGCTTCGTTCGGCAAATGATTAGTATCGTGTCATCACCACACACCGTCCCCATAATTTCAGGCCACTCGATGGAGTCCATCAACACAGCAATCGCATTCGCCGTACCTGGCAAGCACTTCATGACAACCAGATTCTCGGCACTATCGACGCTGACGAAGTTATCCAACAACGCACGCTTCAATTTCTGTGCCGGATTGAAGCGCTGATCGATTGGCAGTGAATATTTATATCGTCCATTATCCATTGGAACTTTGATAAGGTGCAGTTCTTTCATATCTCGAGACACGGTCGCTTGCGTAACATGGAATCCGGCTTGGCGCAGCGCGTCAACCAGTTCATCCTGCGTCTCGATGTCATTATTCATAACGATTTCTCTGATTTTAATATGTCGTTGTCCTTTCATGCATGCCCTCCATTAGATCAATCATGTGTGTAGATATCCATTGAAAATCAATATAAAAACTGCTTATCAAGATTGCGCTTCTCCAAAATCCATACGCAACAGACGTACTCGTCGTTCCAATAAATCTACAATAAGCAACCCGGCGCAATCCGGATAAGCCGCAAAATAAGGTGACCATAGCTTGCGCAACCCGCTCGCACTCCAATCCAATTGCATCCGTTCTCGTGCGATACGAACAATATACCATTGTTCGTCCCGTTTGACGACCATATCCCCCCAAAGTCGCGTCGGCTCCAAATTTTCCCCATCGAGACAAAAATGCAGCGGAACGAAAAATTTACCGCCAATGATTTCATAGCCGCTGCTTTCAATTAAAGCAATGACTTCTTCGTCTTGCGGGAACCGGTCACTTAATATTACATCCTCCAGCGGTTCAGACGTACGCACATAATGGCGCAGTCCAAAACCAATCCAAAGCAATAATCCAATTCCGATTATGCCCATCACCCATAGATCGCCCATATGGTCATTCACCTCAGGTTAGGATTAGGATATATGCAACTTACTGTAATTCAGCGAATCGAAGAGCAAAAGAAACTCATCCGTCGGATGCCTGTCCCGGATGAGTTTCTTTTGCTGCTTAGCCTATCTGGATACCTTATGAAGTGCGAAATGTGGAATTAGCTTCCTTGACGACAGCAGCAATCCCGTCGCGGGATATTTGCGGTTCCGGTTCATTCGCCTGCTCAGGCACAGTCCAATAAGCTAAAAATTCAATATTGCCCTCACCACCGGTAATTGGAGAGTAAGTCAACCCTTCTAAATGAAACCCGATGGAAGCCGCAAAATCCAGAACGTCTCGCAGCACTTGCTCATGCGTGCTCGGATCACGTACGACGCCCGATTTGCCAACCTTATCCCGTCCCGCCTCGAACTGAGGCTTGATAAGAGCAATGACACGTCCTCCGGCAGCAAGAAGCCGCTTCAAAGGCGGAAGAATTAACTTAAGCGAGATAAAGGACACGTCAATCGTCGCCGTGTCCGGTTGCGGACCTTCGAGATGCTCTGGCTCCATATAGCGGAAATTGGTCCGTTCCATGACATGAACCCGTTCGTCATTCCGTAAGGACCAATCCAATTGATTGTAACCGACATCGATGGCGTACACTTGGCTCGCTCCATTTTGAAGAGCGCAATCCGTAAAACCTCCCGTTGATGCTCCGATGTCCAGCATAACACTGCTGTCCAAGGACAGGTCGAAGTGGCGTATCGCCTTCTCCAGCTTCAATCCGCCACGGCTGACATAAGGATGAAGCGCGCCTTTTACCTTAATGGAGACATCGCGCGGAACCTTCATGCCCGCTTTCTCGATTCGTTCTTCATTTGCATAGACTAATCCAGCCATAATAGACTTTTTTGCTTTTTCACGACTATCATAGTAGCCCTGCTCAACAAGCAGGACATCAATCCGTTCTTTAGGTATAGACATGCTTTGCTCCTGTCTGACTTCACTCTCTGTAACGGCGTCACTCCGTCAAGCCCGGGTCATCACATTGTTCCCATGTGCGAACAACATCGTATGAACTTCCTTCGCTAGACGTTCAGCCGTCAAGCCAACCTCCAGGCGTTGTTCTTTAATGCTTCCGTGCTCGACGAAGCAATCCGGAACACCTATCGGCTTGATTTTAACTCCGAATAGATTATTCTCCGCATAAAATTCCATCACCGCGCTCGCTAATCCACCGGCTATGGCTCCTTCTTCCATGACAAGAAGAGGGATTTGTTCCTTGGCTAGCTGAATCAACATTGCTTCATCCAGCGGCTTGATGAAACGGGCATTAATGATACGCAATTGTATTCCTTCGCGCCGCAATTGCTCCGCCGCTTCTTCCGCCACTTGCACCATCGGTCCGATGGCAAGTACAACTGCATGATCGCCCTGGCGAACGATTTCCCATGATCCGATCGGTATGGGAGTCAGCACTTCATCCAGCTTCACGCCAACACCGTTGATGCGCGGGTAACGCACTGCAATAGGCCCGGCTTCATAATCCACCGCTGTCTTGAGCATGTGGCGCAGCTCGTTCTCGTCCTTCGGCATCATCAGCACCATGTTCGGGATATGACGCAAGAATGTAATATCGAACACACCATGATGCGTTTCGCCGTCCGGCCCGACAAATCCGGCGCGATCGATGGCGAATACGACGTTGGCATGCTGACGGCAAATGTCATGTACGACTTGGTCGTACGCCCGTTGCAGGAAAGTCGAATAGACGGCGAACACCGGCTTCATCCCTTCCATTGCAAGCGCTGCGCACATAGTGGCCGCGTGCTGTTCCGCTATGCCGACATCGATCATCCGGCCCGGAAACGTCTCAGCGAACTTCAGCAACCCCGAACCGCCCGGCATCGCCGGCGTTACCGCGACGATACGCTCGTCCTGCTGCGCCAGTTCGATTAAGGCGTTCGAGAACACTTCCGTATACATCGGATTGCCGACCGCCTTCAACGGTTGACCGGATTCAATCTTGTAGGGCGAGATGCCGTGCCACTTGTGCGAATCGGCTTCCGCAGGAGAGTATCCCTTGCCTTTGGTTGTCAAGACATGGACGAGCACCGGACCATCCACGCGCTCCGCTTGCTGGAAAATGTCAATCAGCTTATCGACATCGTGACCGTCGACCGGTCCGAAATATTTCAAGCCGAATTCTTCGAACAGCATACCGGAAACGACGAGATACTTGAGGCTGTCCTTCATCCGTTCCGCTGTCTTGGCCAGCTTACCTCCGATGGCTGGAATCTTCTTTAGAAGCTGTTCCACTTCTTCTTTCGCTTTTTTGTAATTGCGGTCAGAGCGTATTTTGCTCAAGTAATTATGTAGAGCTCCAACGTTCGGCGCAATCGACATTTCATTATCATTCAAGACGACCATTAATTTCTTCTGTTCATGCCCTATATGGTTGAGCGCTTCCAGAGCCATCCCGCCAGTGAGCGCGCCATCTCCAATGACGGCAACCACTTTGCTGTCTTCTCCTTTGAAATCGCGTGACAATGCCATCCCCATCGCCGCTGACAAGGAAGTGCTGCTATGGCCTGCTTCCCACACATCGTGCTCGCTCTCCGCACGTTTGACGAAGCCGCACAATCCTTTGTATTGGCGCAGTGTATCAAACCGCTCCTTGCGCCCAGTCAAAATCTTATGTACATAAGCCTGATGACCGACGTCGAATATCATTTTATCCTTGGGACTGTCATATAAATAATGCAGGACAAGCGTCAGCTCGACAACACCCAAGTTAGGAGCCAAATGTCCGCCTGTCGCAGATAATTTTTCGATCAGAAATTGACGAATTTCCTCCGCCAATGGAACTAACTGTTCTTTAGTCATTCGCTTTAAATCGCTAGGTTGGTTAATCTGTTCGAGCAGCACGGGATTTCCCTCGCTTTCGTTGTTTCGATTTGCTGCGTTTCTTAGTGAAGAGCGAAATTTTTAGTTTCGTTTCTAAAACATGAAAGCATTTGCCAATAATCAGCACAATTGGTGTTGCATAATAAATGGCAAATGATTTCCCCAATGCTTTGCCTCCCACTGTCAACGCTGAAACGAGACCAGTGAAGACAACGCTCGTAACCGTCTTCAACAGCGCCGTGTCCGCATCCATTGCATACAGCAGATTCGTTACGACGATGGCTGTTGCCGCTCCGCTAATAACCCCCGTAATATCACCAATGACGTCATTGCAGAAATTAGAGAACCGGTCTGCGTTGCGCACGATAGAAATCGCCTGCTTGGCACCATGGACCTTCTCTGATGCCATGGCGTGGAACGGCGTTTCATTCGCTGCCGCTGCAGCTAAGCCCATCATATCAAAAAACACTCCGATAAGCACGAGCAAGAGCACGATCACCATGCCAATGCTCCAGCCCACTCCTTCCAGCATCGCGGTCGATGTGACGGAGAAGACGGCAGCAAGCGCAAACGTGATGAAGAAAATCAAGACGCTCCATCTAACGGAATGTTTAAATGAGAATTTCATTATATTAGTCGTTCCATCCTTTAAGAGGTTACATTTTATAAATAACGAATTAACTGATGTAATAAATATATTGGGAGTGGTAACTTCTTAAGTAAACGCTGTGGCTTAGGTCCAGTAGGTTTTCCCAGACGACCACCTATTCGTCGCCGAACAGGCAGTTTCCCTTTACGGTCGTCTTGACGTCGTTGCCGATCGTCAGACTGAATTACCACTTAGTCCACACTATAATCCCCAAGAAGTCTCACGCACGTGAACAGTCTAGGAGTTTTCCTCGAGCAGCCCTGAACCAACCCTTAGCCTCTTTTGCAAACCAGATTTCAAACGGCATCCGAAATGATGGCCTTTGGCCGAAGGACATCAGTTCTACACATCCGCTATCCCTGCAGATTCACTCAAGGCAGGCTACGCTACAAACAAGTCGGGTTCGTACAGTACCATTTCATTAAGTAAGAGGAAATGATATGTGCGACTCGCAATGTAGGTTCATACCCCAAGCCGTAATGCGACGCGCGAGGGCGTCGTACCACGCACTTGGGCCTCCGCGGAAGCGGGGTCAACGCCCACATGCCATTGTGGATCGCCCCACAACCTTAACTCCCAGCATCAGCCCCCGACTGGGCGTCGAAAGCCAACACCAGGAACTTCATCGATGTGCCCTTTGGCGAATTTTTAGGCCCGCCTTCAATGTTGGGAGGCCGACTAGAATACTGCACCACTCTACGTAAGCCCTATTATATCACATTTTTTATCGTTTTACGCGCCATTTAATGGTTTCTCTTCATTAAATAGTCAGCCAATTCGAACAAACGTTCCGGTACCGGAAAGCCTGCATCACTTATCGCCTGCTTCGCTTCCCGCGTCAACCGTTCCACTTCTTGCTGTGAAGCTTCAAGACCGATAAAGTAAGGATAGGTCACTTTGCCGCTCTTCTCATCGCTTCCTTTCGCTTTTCCGAGCATCGCTTCATCTCCGACGACATCCAATATATCGTCTTGAATTTGGAACGCTAAGCCGAGCTTTGTTCCATATATCGTTAACGCTTGAAGCTGCGCTTCATTTGCTCCGGCAATCCGCCCCCCGGCGCGTAGAGAGAATACGATTAGATCACCTGTCTTGTGCAAGTGAATGTATTCCAGCTGTTCGATCGTCGTAATCCCTTGTTCGCCCAGCATATCGGCTGCTTGTCCACCGACCATGCCTCTCATGCCGGCATATTCCGCCAATTCTTCCACGATAGCGAGCGCGACCTCTGCAGGAACACCGAATTGGCGGGAGCTCTGCACGATCGTATGGAACGCGTGCGTTAGCAATCCATCACCTGCCAAGATGGCCATAGCTTCGCCATATACTTTATGGTTCGTCGGTTTGCCGCGCCGGTAATCGTCATTGTCCAACGCAGGCAAGTCATCATGAACGAGCGAATAGGTGTGAATCATCTCGACGGCGCAGGCAACGGGCTCTGCAGCCACAGCTCTTCCATTCAAGCTTTCGCAAGCCAGCAATACGCACACAGGCCGAAGGCGCTTTCCACCTGCCATTAGTGAATAGTGCATTGCTTGTCTCAACGGATCGGGCACATACCAGTTGGAAGGCAGCATGGTCGGAAGCAATTGTTCCAGCCTAGTCACTCGATCTTTCAAGTAAGAGGTGAACGATCCGGCGGGATGAGGATTAATCAATGACACCACCCTCTTCTTCAGGGCTGAACGGCTGTCGTTTCAATTCGCCGTTCTGTTCAGTCAGCATTTCGATCTTGCGCTCCACTTGCTGAAGCTTCTCGGAGCAGAACTTGGATAAGCGCATTCCTTCTTGAAATAGATCGATGGCTTGCTCAAGGGGAGCGTCACCACCCTCTAACTGCGAGACAATCAGTTCCAGTTTTTCCATCGCCGCTTCGAAATTCAGTTCTTCCATTATTTCGACTTCGCTCTTTGCCATGGGAGTTATTCACGCTCTCCTTTCATAGACCATACTTGACAATTCAATTGGCCGTCGCTTAATTTCACATTGACCACGTCTCCAAGCTGAACGTCTGCAATGGTACGTATAATTTTGGATTCCTGTTCGTCGTACACGAGGCTGTAGCCGCGTGACATGATCTTGAGCGGGCTAAGCGCGTCAAGCTGGCGCATATGGCCGCCAAGCACCATCTGATGCTGTCTCATCTGAGCCGCCATCGTACCTTGCAACTGCCGCTCAGCATTCGTCAGCCGCTGCCGAGCCGTGCGAATCTGATGGACTGGGGTCTGCTCACGTAGACGGCCGCGCAGTTCCTTCCAGCGTTCTTCCGCTTTGCCGATGTGCAGCATGGACCGATAGTGCAGTTGTTCGGTTAGTCGTTCCAAGCGCTCTGCCTGCTTCAAGGTCAACTGCTCCGGTCTTCTCAACATGGAGGACTGCTGTGCGCGCATCAACCGCTCTTGATTGCGGTTCAGCAGACGGTTCATCCCGTGCTGCAGCCGCTGCTGCATATGGAGCAGATGCTTGCTCAGCTCCTCATGATGGACGACGGCAAGCTCCGCAGCAGCCGTCGGTGTCGGCGCGCGCAGATCGGCCACAAAGTCCGCAATCGTAAAGTCTGTCTCGTGTCCCACTGCCGAAATGACCGGAATGGAAGACCCGGCTATGGCACGCGCCACGATCTCTTCGTTAAAAGCCCACAGTTCTTCCAGTGAGCCGCCCCCGCGGCCAATGATAAGCACGTCCGCCTCTTGATGGCGATTCATCGCTTCAATCGCCGCAGCGATCGATGCGGCTGCTTGGGTCCCCTGCACAAGAACGGGATAGAGCAGCACAGACATTCCGGGCTGTCTTCGCTTCAGCGTAATCATAATATCGCGGACTGCCGCACCCGTAGGTGACGTAATGACACCAATCGCCTTGGGGAATCGCGGTAGCGCACGCTTCCGTTCCTCTTCGAACAATCCTTCCACTTGCAGCCGTTCCTTAAGCTGCTCATATGCCATGTACAAACTTCCGATGCCGTCGGGCTGCATGTGCTGCGCGTAGAACTGGTATTGACCGTCCCGTTCGTATACCGTTACATATCCGCGCGCAATCACTCGAGTCCCTTCCTTAGGACGAAAAGCAAGCTTCTGATTATGGGAGGCAAACATAATCGTTCGAATGCGGCTATCTGCATCCTTCAACGTGAAATACATATGACCGCTGGAATGGTGCGTGAAGTTCGATATTTCGCCGCGCAGCCATACATCCTGCAGCATGGCGTCCCCTTCCAATTTCATACGGATATATCGGTTTACATCCTTAATGGACAGTATTCGCGTTTCTGAGGACACGACTTTTGCCTCCTTTCTGTACCCGCTCCTGTTACTGAATCTGATGAACCCGTTTCGCTGCCTTCAGTGTATTCACCATCAGCATCGTAATCGTCATCGGGCCGACCCCGCCAGGCACCGGTGTTATCCAACTGCATTCCTCCACCACATCATCGAAGTTTACATCGCCCACTAACTTACCGTTCTCCAACCGGTTCATGCCTACATCGATGACGACGGCACCCGGCTTAATGAACGAGCGATCTACGAAATGAGCTTTACCGATAGCGACAACCAATATGTCGGCCATGCGTGTAAGCTCACGCATGTTATTCGTACGGGAATGGCACATTGTGACGGTAGCGTTCTCTCTTTGCAGCAAGAGCGAGATCGGCTTTCCGACAATGTTGCTCCGTCCGATGACGACGGCATGCTTTCCTTCGATTGGGATGCGATTGCGTTTCAGCATTTCCATCATGCCTGCTGGCGTGCATGGCAACAACGACTCATCGCCGATTACCATGTTGCCGACGCTGATCGGATGGAACCCATCGACGTCTTTTTCCACGGAAATGGCATCAATTACGGCCTTTTCGTCAATATGCTTCGGCAGAGGGAGCTGAACGAGGATGCCATGAATGGTCCCCTGTTGATTCAGTTGATCCACAAGACCTAGCAACTGCTCTTGTGTCGTATCATTCGGCAGACGATGCACCTCGGAATAAAATCCAAGCTCGAGGCATGCCTTATGCTTACTGTTGACATACACTTGCGAAGCCGGATCTTCACCAACGAGCACAACGGCCAGTCCCGGCTGAATTCCAAGTTCCTGCAATCGTGCGGTTTCCTGTTTAACCTCTTCGCGAATCGTGCGAGATAAAGCTTTACCATCCAATACAGATGCTGTCATCGTCTACTCCCCCATTCATGAATCCACTGATGTCGTCATCACTGATCTAACCAATCCGATGCCAGCTCTCTACTCTTCGATCTCGGCCTCTTCGGTGTCGGCTTCTGCGGATACTTGCGAGCGTTCGCTATCCCGCATCAGTTGACCGAGCACGCCGTTTACGAACTTGCCTGATTCATCCGTGCCGAAGTGCTTCGCCAAATTGATGGCTTCGTTAATTGCCACCTTCGGAGGAACGTCATCACGGAACTTCATTTCATAGCAAGCAAGACGCAGAATTTGTCTGTCGACACGCGATAGCCGGTCCATTTGCCAATTTTTTAAGTAATGCGCCAAAATCATATCGATTTCTTCGCGCTGCTTCCAAGTAGCATGAACCCATTCTAGAACATGCTTATGCATAGCCTCAGCATGCTCGGGCTTAACGCCGATTTCATTGTCTTGGTTCGATTCCGTGACGATCATGGCAACCGCTTGTTCCGGGGTTACCTCCGTCATTTCAAGCTGATATAAGCTCTGAATAGCCATCTCTCTGGCGATGCGTCTTTTCATTATTTATCCTCCTGCGTATAAAGCGTCCGGCAACCCTATAGCTTCCTTATTTACTAAAAGTGACGAACTGATTCATTTAAAAAAATCCTATGCCCGCTCCGATTGTCTTCCGTCGGTCATCACCGGCGATCAAGGCAGTCGTTCGGAGCGTCCATAGGACTACTTCAACCTTCTCCAACGTTCAGACAACCATGAACCGATACGTTGCCACGGGAACATGGGGCCCAAATGTAAGTCTTTCTGTCTGCCTACATTGTATCCGATGAATACAAGCAGCGCAAAGAAGAGCATATCCCAAAAGCCGACCATCAAATACAGCATGCCAAAAAAGATACCTGCCGCGATGCCGATGATGCGTCCCCCGTGACTCTCCCAAATCTCTTTCCACATGGAAAGCTCACCACCTATTCAACGCGCGCTTTGAAGGTTTGCGTCTGTACGATATTCGCGACATATACCGATACGTATGAGACCGGAATCCCTGTAATCTCTTGAACATAATCTCGAACTTGGCACTGCACTTCCTCCGTCATGCTGGGGATCGCCGTTTCTCCATCGACGACGGTGCGGATCATAATATCGAGTCCCGCTTCATTTGTACGGATGCGAGCCTTCAAATCCTTGACGCCTCTTACGCGAGCTGCCGCTTTGAGAGCTACATTTTCTATAGTTTCCAAAGAAATCTTAATATCGCCGATATCTGTACGCTGATCGATCGACGGCAGGGATGCACGCTCGCGGCGAATGGATACGTAGAAAAAACGCACGCTCAGTAAAAATAAAACGGCGGCCGTCGCAATAACGGTCGTCTGAATCAAGAACGGTTCTGTAAAGTCAATCGGTCTGCCCATTAACCCCAATGCCGCCAATATGGCCGCTACCGAGATGGCACCGATGACAAAACTATACACAAACAACAAAAGCCTGTCCACAATTCTGCTCACGTTAGCCCGTGCCTCCTTGTTGAATGGCAGTAAACCCCCTGCCACCAGGAGGGGGTTTAACTTATCATATTTACTTCACTCGTACTGGATTATCAACTTCCTCCAGCTTCTCCTGCGTCTTGAAGTGCACATCGTGAACATGCACATTCACTTCCACGACATGGAGACCCGTCATTGTCTCGATGGAACGCTTGACATTCTGTTGAATCTCATCAGCCACGGACGGAATGCGGTGACCATATACAACGATAATATTTACGTCCACAGCCGCTTCGCGCTGCCCGACCTCAACCTTTACACCTTTAGACAGGTTCTTGCGACCCAGCAGCTCGGCGATATCACCTGCAAAGCCACCGCTCATACCAGCAACACCCTCTACTTCAATTGTAGCAAGTCCTGCAATGACAGTTATGACTTCTGGCGCAATTTGAATATTACCTAGGTCCGTACGCTCAAAATCCGGAACGATCGTCTGATTCATCCGTCACACACTCCCCATTATTTTATGCCTTGAGGCGATTCTTGTCCGTTATTATTCTAACTATATCATTTGTCCATTTCTATGACAAACGACTCAATGCTATACCTCATGCTCTTCCAAAAACTTGATGTCAAAATCACCTTGTACGAAATTCGGATGCTGCAAAAGACGCATATGGAACGGAATCGTCGTATGGATGCCCTCGATGGCGAACTCGGATAACGCCCGCTTCATGCGCTCAATCGCTTCTTCCCGCGTTGGCGCCCACACGATAAGCTTCGCTATCATGGAATCGTAGTGAGGTGAAATAACATATCCCGGATATGCAGCGCTATCCACCCGCACTCCGAAGCCCCCTGGAGGCAGATAGAAATGAATCTGTCCAGCTGACGGCATAAAGTTGCGTGCCGGATCTTCTGCGTTCACACGGCATTCTATCGCCCAACCATCAATCTGAACATTCTCTTGACGGAAGGATAAAGGTTCGCCTTGAGCTACGAGGATCATTTCTTTAATCAGATCGATTCCCGTAATCATTTCCGTGACCGGATGCTCAACTTGAATCCGTGTATTCATTTCCATGAAGTAAAATTGACCGTCCGGTCCCAGCAAAAATTCCAACGTCCCTGCTCCGGAATAATCAACGGCTAGAGCCGCACGCACGGCAGCTTCCCCCATACGCTCACGAATATCCGGCGTTAAAATGGAACAAGGCGCTTCTTCGATCAGTTTCTGACGGCGCCGCTGAATGGAACAGTCACGTTCACCTAAGTGAACAGCATGACCGTGTTTGTCCGCAATAATCTGGATTTCAACGTGTTTCATCCCCGTCAAAAGTTTCTCTAGATAAACTCCGGCGTTTCCGAATGCTCTTTCCGCTTCTTGTTGAGCCGTAGTCATTTGCTTCACGAGCGAGTCTTCATTCTCGGCAATCCGAATCCCTTTACCGCCCCCACCGGCTGTCGCCTTGATGATGATGGGATAGCCGATGTCACGAGCGATCATTAACGCTTCATCCATATCTTCCACCAGACCGTTAGAACCGGGGATAACCGGAACCCCCGCATCCTTCATCGTCTGCTTCGCAACCGCTTTGTCCCCCATACGCTCAATGGCATCGGAAGACGGTCCGATAAACGTAATGCCGCACGATTCGCAAATATCCGCAAAATCAGCGTTCTCCGCTAGAAATCCGTAACCTGGATGCACGGCATCACATTCGGTCAACGTAGCAACACTCATAATATTGGTGAAATTCAAATAACTCTCTTTGGATGATGTCGGTCCGATACAATACGCTTCATCAGCCAATCGTACGTGCAGAGCATCACGGTCTGCTTCGGAATAGACAGCTACGGTTGCAATCCCGAGCTCTCGGCAAGCGCGAATGATACGAACAGCGATTTCACCACGGTTAGCAATAAGAATCTTCTGAAACTTCATCCTAAGACCTCCTTGGCTTGGCATCTGATTCGGAATGGGGATCCCCCGTCATTCCGGCTTCACCAAGAATAAAGTCTGGCCGAATTCGACTAATTGCCCGTTCTCTACAAGCACTTCAACGATTTCACCTTTGACTTCGGCTTCAAGCTCATTCATCAACTTCATCGCTTCCAATATGCATACAACCGATTTCTCATTGATCTTATCCCCCGTGTTAACGAAAGACGGAGCTTCCGGAGACGGCGCACTATAGAACGTGCCTACCATCGGCGATACGATCTTGTGCAGTCCCGCCTGATCTGCCGCCTGGGCAGCGGACGCTTCCGCAGGCTTCTCTGCAGCAGTCTCTACTGCTGCAGCAGGTTGCTGAGGAGCAACCGATACGACAGGATATGTATGCTGTGCAGGTGCAGGTTGGACGCTAATAACTTCGGTTTTGCCTGGCTTGCGAATGGATAGACGGTAACCTTCGTTCTCGATTTCCAGTTCATGCACAGAAGTCTGGTCCAACAGCTTTATCAACTCTTTGATTTCGCTTATCTTGAACAACGCTTTTCACTCCTCGTGACAATATGTATAAAAGGTAGATTCGTTTCAAAGCGGACAATCTACAGACGTATGTATTATATCACAAACGCATCAAATGGAAAGAGCCCAGTTTTGAACTGGGCTTGTTCCTATTGCAAGCGTTACTCCGATACATATTGCACGCTTACCTTATCTTGAGTCACGTCTAACTCTTTCATCAGCTTGTCGATAATGTCGACCGCTTCTTTCACTTCCATCTTGTCGCTTTGCACGACAACTTTGTATCTATCGTTATCTTGCGTAATGACGGCGTTATCGTATTCCTTCTGCAATTCGGATTCCAGGTTCGTAATCTTCGTTTCACGCTCGTCCAACACGTTCATTTCCTCATAGGCTTGGGACCACTTGTCTCCGGTCGTATTAGAGTCGTTAATCATCGCCATGAGCCGCTCCATATCTTGCTGATACTGCTCATTGCGCTGCATTTGCTTCTCTTCGATCATGCTGCGTTTCATAACGCCTTCGGCCTCAATCTGATCGAGGATGGCCTGTTCCTTGTCTCCCGTCTTTGCGTTGCCTGCGGATGCCGCGCCATCTTCCGTATCCGTCTTCGCAGCCTTATCCTGAGGGGTTGCAGCCGCTCCCGCTTGGTCATCCTTAACCTTGCCGGCATCGGTCTGTGTCGTCGCCGCACCATTCGTTCCCGCTCCCTCACCGGTCATGGCGCTTCCTTCCGCGGCATTCCCTGTGGCCTTCGATTCAGCCTCATCACCAGTGGATACCGGAGTCACTTGAATTTCCGGCAGTTGACTTACCTCGGTCGCATCCCCCTTGAGCTGTTCTCCCATTCGGACGTTATCCGCTGTCTCCTGCAGCGGGGATGGCGTATCTTCCGTAAACAAGTAGTATGCGGACAGCACCACCATTAAGCTCAGCATCGAAACCAGCCATATCGTTTGTCTTTTTGTGTTCATCGTTACACTTCCTCCTTCTCCATTCTCGCGTTCTGCCTATTCTTTGCTACTCGGCGATTTTGCGTGGGACGACCGATATGCGGTACGCTGGCACATTCAATCCTTTTTCCACGGCATCGACAATCATCTGCTTCACCACCGCGTTCTCTGCCCCTTTGGCGACGACGACGACTCCGCGCACTTTCGGCTTGATGCGCTTCGTTACAATCGGAGTCTGATTGCCTGAATCCTGGTACATGACAATTTCACCATCGCGCGTGTAATTGGTGACATTGCGTTTGCCTCCGTTTGCATCAGTTTCGTTCGTCTGCTGCTGATTGTCTTTGTAATTGCGTTGAACGATGATCTCTTCGGTCGAATCAATTGTGACAAGCACATCTACTTGTCCGACGCCTACAATTTCTTCCAAGATGCTTTTGACTCGTGATTCAAACGATCTTTCAACGGATTCGAATGCAATCGTAGAAGCTGCTGCAGCTGAATCCTTCCCATCTACCGTTTCGAACGCACCGACTGCCGGAGGCTCCCTGCCCGTATTTTTTTTGCCTGTAAGCCCCCCATTGCTGCTGTCAAACGGTTGAAACGACCCGTACAAGAGGAGTGCCGCACCTACGAGACCGAGAATGAGCAGCCAGCGGAACGTTCGTACGCGCTTCGAACCGTTTGCACCCTTGCCGATCCACTTTTCGACCTGCTGCAACCATTTCGCCAACGCTATCGACCGCCTTTTGCGTAGAATGGACTTGCTCTCACTTGTCCTATTTTCACCTATACGCGTTTCTTTTGTTTTTATGACCGATTTACGATCGTTTTTTTAAAATTAGTACCTTTAGTGCGTGTTCAAATAGGTCACTTTTCAGCACCAAGAAGTACAAGTTTTCGCAAGAAAACGATATCGGAAGCATTTCTCGAAAAAGATTAGTATTTGTTCGTTTCTGTCCACTGAATCGATACTTGCTCAGGAGAGACGAGCCAGGAAGCCGTTAACGCCCTGATGGCTTGTGTCTCTATCCCAGCGCTGACTTGTTTTTTTATGATAGATGTCGAGGCAGGCGCAGCCGTCGATCGTTGCGTTGTCGGAGAGCTACCGGAGTCACTGCGTTGTGTTGTATCGACGTGTACCTTTTCAACATTTTGAACGTCTTCAATCGCTTCAATAGGCAATGGAGACACACTTTCCTGACGCTCACGGGCGGAAGGTGCAGACGATGAAGCCGGAACTTCGGCAACCTCTTTCATAATGACCGTTATCCGCTCGATAACAGGCTGCCCCTGCTTGACATCGCGGGACAGCGTTACGTCAATATCCGCTACTTCCGCATGCAACGCTTGTTGAGAATCGGACTCCGAACCCGATTTATCCGATGACCTGAGGGCCACACTGAGCTGTTCCTTCATGCGGGATTCGATCTCCAGAGCGGCTAGACGAAGCGCATCTGCCTGCCGTTCCCGCGCCAGCTGCTCCCCTTGCTGTTGTATATTTGCTAAGCTTGTCCGCTCATTCCCCGCAGCTTGCGTGCCGGAAGACAACATCGTATTCCACTGTTCGGCTAATTCATCCGTTACTTTCGCATCGAACAGCTTCAGCACGGGAGACAGCAGCGTAAGTAATATAATCAGGCTCAGCATGAGCTTAACATAACGCTGCATCGTGCGATTCGGCAGCAGCAAGTCTATGAATGTCGCCAGTAGAATGATCATTATTATTTCTTTCAGCCATTGACCTAACCAGCTCATGCCACGAGCTCCTTCCCCACATGCTTGACAACGCTACCTCATCATGACCGTGACGTTACCTGCGGTTAACAGTATCGTAATGGCGAGAAAGAACATTAAGCCCACAGCTGCCATAGCGGCAAACACGTAGATCATGCTGTTGCCGACTGTCTTGAGACATCCGACGACAGGACTGTCGCCGAGCGGCTGCATGACGGCGGAGGATACGTTGTAAATAAGCGCCAGCGTTAAAATTTTGATAGCCGGAAAAGCGCATAAGAACAATAAAATGATGACCCCTGTCAAGCCGACTGCATTCTTAACCAGCAGCGATGCCGAGATGACCGTATCCGTCGCGTCAGAGAATGCGCGTCCCACGACGGGCACGAAGTTGCCTGTAATGTACTTTGCTGTTCGAATCGTGACACCGTCCGTTATCGAGCTCGTAACACCTTGCACGGAGATCACGCCCAAAAAAATGGTAAGCAGCACACCTAGCAGCCCTACGCTAATATTGCGCAGCAAATTGGCAAGCTGCGTCACCTTATACTTGTCCGACAACGCACTGACGATATGAAGAACCGCTGAAAAGAATAGCAGCGGAAACACCCCCGCATAAATCAGCGTGCCGATAATGTGCACCATGAAGACGATGAGCGGATGCATGACGGAGACCGTAACCACATTGCCCATCGAAGCAAGCAGCGTGAATAGGAGCGGCACCATCGCCATCATGAAGTGAATCATGCTCGAAATCGCATCCTTCGCGTATCCAATCGCGATGTGGAAGCTATTGATCGCCAATATAATAATGACCATGTATGAGATGGCGTAGGCGATTTTACTGACCGCATTTCGTTCAAACGCGGTCTGCAACGTCTCCAACACCATGCTGAATACAGCTAATATAACGATCGTCACGATGAGCTTGCCGTTCATGACCACTTCCTGCATTAAGAACATGCTAATCGCTCTCAGCACATTGCCTATTGTAAGCTTCTCCCCGCCGGGAAGCAGGATGTCCACGAAGCTGGGCATGGCATCCTTCGGAAAAAAGCCGCCATATTGGGTCAGCAAATCATTCCAATAGCGCTCAACTTCCCCCGTCTGCAGCCGGTTGGCTTGCTGCTCCACCCAGGCTTTCGTCGCTATGGAAGAAGCAGGCTTTTCCTTATGGGACAGCTCGTCCGGAGCGGCAAATCCAACACCGATAAAGGCGAACAGGAAACAGCACATCATGGCGATCCACGTCCACTTGAGCCTATTCGACTTAGTCAGCGACCTTTTCAATTGGCTTCGATCCATTCGCTCTCCATCCTTACGCCGGAAGCAATCTCATCACCGTTTCGATAATGACACTAATAATCGGGATGGCCAGAACCATGATAAGCACTTTCCCTGCAAGCTCAATCTTTGAAGCGATACCTTCTTGTCCAGCATCGCGCACGACTTGGGCCCCGAATTCTGCGATGTAAGCAATCCCGATTATTTTCAAAATCGTCTTTAAATAGACGGGTTGAATTCCTGAGCGCTCCGCCAAGTCCTCAAGCACATGAATGACGGTTTCTATCTTCCCGATGAGGAAGAGAAAGATTAATATCCCCGCAAAGGCAGATATTAAAAAAGCAAACATCGGTTTCTGCTCTTTTACGACAAGTACCAGAATCGTTGCGAGCAGCCCGAGACCTACCACTTGAATGATTTCCATGAAATCACCTGCCGAGCAGAATCCATTTTAGACCCACTTTTGATCACACATTATCATTGAAACAAGAAGATGGTCTTAATCTCTTGAAAAAGGTGATCCAGCAAGCGGACGACCATGAATAAGACCACGACAAAGCCGATTACCGTCACCCAATGGGCCATATCTTCTTTTCCCATTTGCTTCAGCACGGTATGAATCATCGCAATGATGATGCCGATTCCGGCAATTTGGAAAATGGCGCTAACATCCACACTCATCCCCTGGCACCTCAATACATCAAAATAACAGCTAACAATCCGCTTAATACGCCCAGACTGCGGCACATCGTACCGTACCGTTGATGTTCTTCCCTGGCCGTGCTTTCCTCCTGCTCCAACTGCTTGACGGCATGCCGAATGTGCTTTCTCTGATCCTCGCGATCGCTTACGCCTAAGCTGTAGCCGAGCTCGTTCAAAATTCGTATGTCGTCCTTGGCAAGCGCCGTCTTCCTTCCATTACGCCGCCACGCGTGTTCCCAAGCTTCCCGGGCAGTCAATGGAGGACCATCGGCACCATTCATCGCTTGAGCGGCCTCCGAAAAGATAAGTTGAAGCGGAGGAGGCATTTGCCTGCTGATGTCGGTAAACGCGGTCGAGAGCGGCGTATGACCGTACACAATCGCCGTCTCCAGTCGTTGAAGAGCATGATTGAGCAAGCGCAGCTGCTTCGGACGCGCCGCGTATTGCGCCGCCTTCAACCAGCCGATGCTGGAGGCCGAGGCGATGAGAAGCGCCGCTCCAATAAATTTAACGATCGGTGCCCCCTCCCTTCTTGACACCTTGGCTATCCTGCCCCTGCAGTGCCCTGCGCTTCTCGTCGTACACTTTCCGCTGCCATTCGCGCTTGGAACGCTTCAGTACGACGATGCGGCCAAATGCCCCTTCGTCCATCAACTGCTGAATGCTTGGACGCTTTATCAGATCGTCTATATCCGCTCCGTGAGCCGAGGCAATCAGCCTTACGCCCGCATGCATCGCTTCGCGCATCGCATGCAAGTCCTCGTCCCGCCCGAATTCGTCGACGATGAGCACATCAGGAGACATGGAGCGAATGAACATCATCATTCCTTCCGCCTTCGGACAGCCGTCCATGACATCGGTCCGGTAGCCTAAATCATAGCTTGGTACGCCTTTGATGCACCCGGCAATCTCCGAACGCTCATCGACGATGCCCACCTTCAACGCTTTCCATCTTGCTTCAGGATGATTCCATGCCCCCGTGCCAACTGCACGCGCAATATCGCGGAGCATCGTCGTCTTCCCATGCTGCGGTGGAGAGACAATCAACGTGTGATACACGGTCTGATGTCTGAAATCAAGCATCATCGGCATAATGGAGTCGGCAATTCCTCGCACTTCTCTTGCTATTCGAATATTAAATCCTGTAATCTCTCGTAAATGACTGACACTGCCCTGTGTTAACACGGTCCGTCCCGCCAAGCCGATGCGATGCCCTCCCGGGATGGTCACGAACCCGCGGCGCAGCTCCTCTTCCATCGTATATAGCGAATGATTCGTAATGAAATCGAGTAATTGATGACCGTCCTCACGGCTTGGACGATAGGCCGCATCGGGGTCCTCCGTCACCGTGCCGAGCGGGGTCACTAAATAGAAGTCTCCCATCACGCCGATTTCAAGCGGCCGTCTTTCCCGTATACGAATTTCTTCCAGTTCGGCAAGCATCCGTGCAGGCAGACGCATCAGGACGGATTTCAGTTCCGGAGGCAGCACTGCTGACCAACTCAGAGTATTCATATCTGTTCCCCCCATGCAAACACGCTGCAACGCTGTGTGAGGAGGCACACGTTTTCTGCGTGTAAGGCTGCCTCTGCTTCGACATTGACTGTGTCGCTGCTCGTATCAACATATGTATGGTTCTTGTCCCTCATTTATGCAACAAGCCGCACTATCTATATGTCTATTTCTTGAGAATGCCGATAAGCAGACAAGTTACCCCAACGACGATCCACGCTATTTTGTTCCAGTTGAGCTTGTCCGCCATACCAATTAGTCCGATCGTCGTCGTCGCGATTAATACCATCGGCCCAACCAAAGCAAGCAGCGAATTCACCGCCAGTGCCCGCTCCGGTTGGTTAAGCCTCAGCATAATGATCGCCGCCGTTATTTCCAAACATCCTGACATCACTCTCAGCCCGGCCATACTTGCGACAAATTTATCAATCGACACGGTTCATTCCCTCCTTCCGGATCACATGCGCAGCCCTGAAGCCGCATAAGTTACTTCGTCCCGCTGCCTGTCCTCTCTATGCTGAAACCATTCTATGCTTGCCCATGCCGTTTTAGAGCATCCTCCAGCGTGTTCATCACACTTTTCACATCGTTCTATTCCATCAAATACGGACTTCACATGGTTGAACTAGGCACCTGTCAGGGGCGAACCGCATATATTGCTTCCATGATTCGACTATCCTGCTGACATGAAGGAGATTGTGAACATGAGCTTGACGGACAATCAAATCGAAGCCTGGCCAAGTGCCTTATGCGATCCGAGCGGAGAACGTGAACGCAAGCCGAGAACGTCAGGATTAACGATGGTTATGGACAAAGGGCTGGGGCTAGGCGAATTTACGGATATGCTTGAACTGGCCCATGAGCATATCGATATAATCAAGCTGGGCTTCGGCACCTCAGCTGTTATCCCTCATCGCCTGCTTACCGCCAAGCTGAACGCTGCCAAGCGATACGGAATTACGGTCATGCCCGGCGGAACATTTCTGGAGATCGCGATCGCAAAAGGCATTGTCAAAGATTTTTTTCATATGATGGGAGAAACGGGATTCACAGGTGTGGAAGTGTCAGATGGGACGATTACGCTGCCGCGCCAAGTGCGCAACACATTGATCGGGCGGGCACGTGAGCTAGGGTTTCATGTGTGTACGGAGTACGGAAAAAAAGATTCCGTATCATCATTTCACTTGGATGACTTGCTGGAAACCTTCACAGAAGATATCGCGCACGGTTCCGCGTGGATGACGCTCGAAGGAAGAGAATCCGGTATCGGGGTGGGCGTATATGATGACAGCGGCAGCTGTGACACCGCTCTCGTGACCCGAATCATTGAAGCCGTTCACACACCGGAACGGTTGATGTGGGAGGCGCCGCGTAAAGATCAGCAGGTAGCCATTCTTCACACGGCCGGACTCCGCGCCAATATTGGCAATATCGCCCCGCAGGAGATTATCGCGTGCGAGGCGCTGCGTCGCGGCCTTCGTTCCGATACGATGAATCAGCCCGATTTGCTGCGAGGTACAAATTAACCATTTCAGAACGAAAATTCAGAACGAAAAAAATTAATAATCACGGAGGAGGTGGTGATGGTTGCAAGTCGATGTCATTGCAAGCGTAAATGAAGCTCGAGCCATTGATCTTACGCATCGCACCGTCATCGTCATCGACGTTCTGCGGGCGACAAGCACCATTGTTACGGCATTGTCCCACGGTGCATCAGGCGTCATCCCCGTAGAGACGGTCAGTCAGGCTAAGCAGACCGTTCAAACCGGTGATGTGCTTGGCGGTGAGCGTTACTCCAAGAAGATTACCGGATTTGACACCGGCAATTCTCCTTTCGAGTACATGGTGAACGATTATAATGGGAAACGTATCGTCTTGACGACCTCGAACGGAACCCGTGCCATCCAGAAAGCGATGAAAGCCGATCACGTGTTGGCAGGCGCAATGATCAATGCTGCCGCATGCGCTAACGCCGCCTATAAGCTTCGCAAAGATATTGCCCTGCTCTGCGCAGGTACACAGGATACATTTGCTTTCGAAGACGGTCTTTGTGCCGGGCTAATCCTAGCTGAGTTGTATCGTTGTGGGGAAAACGTGCAGGAAATAGTCACGAACGATTACGGCTCTATGATGTATAGCGCCTATCGTTTCCATGAAAACAATATGGTTCAGGCATTAATGAGCTCTTCCGGCGGTAAACGACTATCCAAGCTCGGCTACGCCAAAGATGTCGATTATTGCGCACAGGTCAATGTGAATCCGCTTGTGCCCATCCTAGAGAACAACATCATGAAGCCATTCAATCTATAAGCATTGGGGCAGAGGCGCACATTCTTTCCTGTTCTAAAGTGAGAGGGCTTGTTCATAAGTTTAAATAACAGCACCTTTTCTGCGGAACAACTCTCTTCTGAGGAGCATATTTTATGAATGGCGAGTTCGTATTGCTAACACTTATTATTGTCGGGTTGGTGAGCAGGTCCCCTATTATTACGACGGCCGCTTGTATTTTGTTAATTATTAAACTTGTCCATTTGGAACGATTCCTGCCGACTATTGAACGGCGCGGTCTGGAATTCGGGTTGCTGTTTTTGACCATTGCAGTCCTCGTGCCCTTTGCCGCTGAACGGATCAGCACGCAAGACTTATTGCAGACGCTTACCTCCTGGCCCGGCCTCTTGGCGCTAGCTGGCGGTGCGATTGCAACATCGATGAATGGCAGAGGACTGGATCTATTAAAAAACGATCCGCAAATGATTGTTGGGCTTGTCGCCGGTTCAATCATCGGGATCGTCATGTTGCGCGGCATACCGGTCGGACCGTTAATGGCAGCCGGTATTACCGCATTATTACTGCAAATCAGCAGGTGGATTATAGACAAGTTCTAATATGAGAAATGCTGCGTCTTGACCGTTGCTTAGCGTCGATCTTTCGGGCCGCCGACGAATGCCTGCTCCAATGTGTCCAAGCCATAAGCTGTGTGGAGCGCGCGGATAATATCATGGATGTTGTCCGCAGCCACCACGCAGGACACTTTAATCTCGGACGTGCTGACCATCTTGATGCTGACCCCTGTCTCGGAGATGACTTTGAACATCTTCGCTGCAACACCTGGATGACTGACCATGCCCGCCCCTACGATAGAAATCTTCACCAAATCAACTTCGGACGTAACTTCCCGATACGGAACCTCTGCTCGAATCTGTTCAAGCACGGCAATCGCGCGTTCACAGTCATGAAGATCCGTCGTAAAGGAGAAGTCTGCCTCACCATCTTGCACACCGCTCTGAACGATAATATCAACATCAATATGCGCATCTGCGAGCGCTCCGAACATGTTCGCCAACACACCCGGCAGATCAGCAACGCCGAGTACACTAATTCGTGCTACGTTCTTATCATAAGCGATGCCGCTGACGACGACGCCTTGTTCCATAATCGCTTCCTCCTTCACATAGGTCCCTTCATTATGGTTGAAGCTTGAGCGAACAACGATGCATACGTTGTTGTGCTTCGCATACTCAACCGCCCGCGGATGCAGAACTGCCGCGCCTAAATGAGCCAATTCCAGCATCTCATCATAGGAAATCTCTTTTAATTTGCGGGCACATCGTACGATACGAGGATCTGTCGAATAGATTCCGTCCACGTCCGTATAAATCTCACAGACATCTGCTTCGATGGCTGCAGCTAGGGCGACGGCCGTCGTGTCTGAGCCTCCACGGCCCAAGGTCGTAATCTCACCGCTGTTCGTCATGCCTTGAAATCCGGCTACAATTACAATTTGCCCGTCATGCAATGCGTTCTTCACTCGTTCTGGCTGAATATCCTGAATGCGGGCTTTGCCGTGCGTTTCATCTGTGCGGAAGCCTGCCTGCCATCCCGTCATCGATACTGCATCATGACCTTGTTGATGGATGGCTATGGATAGAAGGGCGACAGATATTTGTTCCCCTGTCGTGAGAAGCATGTCCATCTCGCGCGCAGGCGGATTCTCATTCAAATTCCTGGATTGATCGATTAATTCGTCCGTCGTATCCCCCATCGCGGAGACGACGACGACGCATTGGTGGCCTTGTTCTTTTTTTTCAATGATTCGTTTGGCAACCCGCTTCAACCGTTCGAGATCTCCGACAGAACTGCCCCCGAATTTCATGACGTATAGTGCCACGCTGACTCACTCCCACCCATGTAAACTGTATGATGCTTTCATTTAATTGCATATTATAGCATGTTTTTATTCGTATGGTGGAAAAAATATATGAAAATCTGCACGGTCTGGCATGTTCGGATTCTGACCTGCGGGGAGAGTGGCTCCAAGCAATGAGATAACGTGTTCGTTTGGCAAACACAGACTGCCCTAAAAAAGCATTCACGAAATCACTTTAGGCATGCTCACATTTCCGTTATCTAAAATGGATTCTGTACAGAAATTACTCCTTGAAAATTTGAAATATATTCCTTTCCACGCTACGCTTATACTGTAAAGATAGATCTTGACCGAACAAGTTGAGTGTTGACTTCTTGTGAATTTAAATTTAAGGAGGTCTTTATGGTAACAAAGACACACAAAATCCTCTTTGCATGTAGTTTAATAATTCCCTTCCTCCCTGTATTGTTTAATACGTTTCAAACTTTAAATAACAGCACCCGGTTACTTGGATGGCCATTAAAATTCATCTGGTATAGAGACACAGACTTCCCATCGCATGCACTGTATTTGTTCAGCCCAGACCTTTTTCCAAAACCCAATATAAATTGGAGCTGTACTTTCTGGATGTAATCATTACTTTTTTCGCATTGCTTGTAGCATCCAAGCTTTATGTACTATTCAAGCACAGGTTTAAAAAAGTTAATTCTGATATTTTTTGAACGATATAAAAATGCACCTGGCGTTGATGGTTCATTAAGAGATAGTAAGTCCCTTAACCATTTTTCGCGAAGGTGCAATGTTTGTTTAAGTCAGTTTATTTGACTAAGCATTTACACTAAATATAAAATCCCTCGACCAACTATCATTAATCTTGGCTCCAATTTCAAAGCCACCTACTGTTACACCTAACAAATAATACCCTTTCACGTTAAAGTTTATTCCTGAACCCTGATGTTACATCAAAACAGAAAAAAGCTATGAGCACAATTACACTCATAGCCTTAGTGCACTTCCATTATGCGCGTGAAATATATTTGCCTTCACGCGTATCAATCAAGAGAACGTCGCCTTCGTTAATGAAGAGCGGCACTTGGACGTTCAATCCGGTTTCCACAGTCGCATTCTTCGTCGCGCCTTGAGCCGTGTTCCCTTTTACGCCAGGTTCAGTCTCGGTAACTTGCAGTTCAACGCTATTTGGTAAGTTAATACCTAAAATTTCGCCTTGATAGCTAACAATGTTAACGATCATGTTGTCTTTCAAGAAATTAATTTCCCATTCCAATTGCTCTTTGGTCAAGGAGAATTGGTCATAAGATTCGTTATCCATAAACGTATATTCGTCACCGCTGTTATACAAATATTGCACTTCGCGATTATCGATTTGCGCGCGTCCGATCGTTTCTCCCGCACGGAACGTCTTCTCAACTACGTTTCCGTTGCGCAAGTTACGCAATTTGGAGCGTACAAACGCTGCGCCTTTACCTGGCTTTACATGCTGGAAGTCTACGACGGAGAAGATGTCACCGTCCACTACCACTGTCAAGCCTGTCTTAAAATCGTTAACTGATATCACTGTAAATTCCCTCCTACATGCATGGCAACCCCGTTTATCCATTATGACGCCGAGAACCGTCAAGAAGCGGGTTCATCCATTGCCTGCGTAAGGCCATGCCGAACCCGCACTGCCGAATCGGTCATTACATGTCTAATACGAGCAGTTGTTTCGTGGATTGTGTTATTATTTCAATCCCGTTGTCCGTGATGACGATATCGTCTTCGATTCGCACCCCGCCGAATCCAGGCAAGTAAATGCCAGGTTCCACCGTTACGGTCATACCGGGAGTTAACACCTGATCGCTAGTATGAGCCACTCTTGGAAACTCATGAATTTCCATGCCCAAGCCATGTCCCAGACTGTGACCGAAATTGTCTCCGTAACCATATCCATTGATAACATCGCGCGCGAGAGCATCAGCTTCGCGGCCCGTCATTCCCGGGCGGATGTGCTCTAGCGCCTTCAGCTGCGCTTCAAGCACGATACTGTAAATCTCGTTATGCTTGTCGCTCGGTGTCCCGAGCACGACGGTGCGGGTCAGATCAGAGCAGTACCCTTTATACAGCGCACCAAAGTCGAATTTGATGAATTCATTGCCTTGAATGATGCGGTCGCTTGCCACGCCGTGCGGCAAGGCGGAACGCTCGCCGGAAGCGACAATGGTGTCGAAGGAGCTCGATGTCGCGCCGTTTTTGCGCATGAAGAATTCCATCTCCAACGCTAATTCCTTCTCACTCACACCCGGCTTGATGAAGTTCAGGATGTGACTGAACGTCTTATCTGCAAGCTGCGCTGCTTCTCGCATGACAGCCAGTTCATCGGCATCCTTAATCATACGCAGATCTTCGATAATACCGCTGACTGGCACGAGTTCCACAGGCTTCAATTGCTCCTGATAAGAAGTATAAGTCGAATAAGTCACATGATCCTGCTCGAAGCCGAGCCGCTTAATATTCATTTCCGACAGAAGCTGCTTCAGCGTATCCGTCATCCGAAGCGCATGTTCAACAACCTCGAATTCCTTCGCTTGCTCGGAGGCTTGCGTCGTATAACGGAAATCGGTCATGAACACGGCGCGGTCTTTCGTAATGACGACGTAACCAGCTGAGCCTGTAAATCCGGACAAGTAGCTTCGATTCACCGCGCTCGCGATGAACATAGCTTCCAAGCCTTTCGTCTCCATTGCATGTCTTAATCGAGTCAATCGTGGTTGGCTCATCTTCTCATCATCTCCTGACGCACTTCATATTTACGTTTCGGACGGGGCCGCAGCCGTATGCGAAGACACATAACGGTGCAATGCGATTAACCCCAATTCATAGCTAAGCGACCCAAATCCAGCGATCTGACCGACAACGACGGGTGCAGTTACCGAGACGTGACGGAATTCCTCACGCTTATGTATGTTGGACATATGAACTTCTACGGTCGGAATACTTACGGTGCTGATGGCGTCCCGCAGTGCATAACTATAATGTGTTAACGCTCCAGGGTTGATCATAATGCCGTCACATTTGCCGTAAGCAGCGTGGATGCGGTCAATGATTGCGCCTTCGTGATTGCTCTGGAACGTCTCTAATTGAACGTCCATCTCCTGCGCCATTTGTTCAAGCCGTGCTTCAATCGCAGCTAACGATTCGCTGCCGTAGACACCTGGCTCTCGAATGCCGAGCATATTTAAGTTCGGACCGTTCAGTACCAAATAGCAAGCCAAGCAGATCCCACCTCTCCAGCGTATCGTCAACAGACGAATCCTCACGTATTTTATCATACGAAGCAAGAAATGAGAAGAACTAAAGCATAAAGTTGAATGAAAACCATTTCATGGATTCACATGACCGGTTCAGGCTGCTTCCCTTCCGAATTTGAGCCGTAGCCGCCGCCAGACTTATCATTGCTCCCAGAGGTCGGTCCCTGATCGCCGCCTTGATTACTGCCTTGTTTTTGCGATTTGGCATCATCGGGCTCACGCAATCGTTCATCATTGAATTCTGTAGCAACCGTATATCCAATGAACAGCCCCCATAAAAGCATGGTGCAGGCTTCCGTCCAAATCGTATTCCACGTTGTCTGCCGTACGGGAGGCATGAGCCCTATCCACGGACCAATAGCGACAAATAGCAGAAACCACCATGCCAGCCCATACAACATGCCTGCCCATGGACCTGGAATCTTCCGCATGAACAATGTATACAAAATGGCTGCCGCTATAGAGAAGAAGATAAAGAAAACCAGACCTGCAGCCTGCCCCTTTATCGTAGTCAAGTACTCATGCTTGTAAAAAGGTTCAACCAGAAAGCCAGGTACAACGATTGTAAATTGAAACAAATAAGATAGCCAATGCAAGCCCCCCCATATCAACCCTGCAAAAAATCCGAGCTGAAGCGCAAATTTTAATGGGTTCGTCCGCTTCTGCTGTCTTACCTGTCTAGCTTGCTGCTGATTCATCCGTTGAAGCCCACCTCTCATGTGCGATCTTTCGTTTGCATGTAGTATGCTCCACTGTAGAATTATAGATTACAATCATGAGTACAATCATGGTGTGGAAAACGGCAAAGAAATTCGTTACAATAAAATTATTACAATTTGGATTTATCGGGAATGCACAATTAAGGATGGTGAAACGATTGTCTCAAGAAACAAAAGCAAATTACGGAGGACAGGCCGTTATTGAAGGCGTAATGTTCGCCGGCAGACATGTAAATGTGACGGCCGTTCGACGTAAAAATAACGAGATTACTTTTTACGAAGTTCCGCGGCAAGATAAGCCCTGGATGAATAAGCTGAAGAAGATTCCGTTCATCCGCGGCATTGTGGGCATCTTTGACGCCAGTGCCAAAGGGTATCAACATTTGAATTACGCTGCAGAGAAGTATGCGGAAGATGAGGAAGGCCCGGAAGCGAATCCGCAAGACAAGCAAGAGTCCAAGTGGAATCTGGCAATGATTGTCGGTGTGGCGGTAGTCGGCGTATTGTCGCTCGTATTCAGCAAGATCATCTTCACTGCCGTTCCTGCCATAATTGAAGAATTGCTGCTCGGCAAGGCATTCGACAACCGTGTCGTGCACACATTGATTGAAGGTCTTATCAAAATCGCCTTTCTGCTCGGCTACCTATGGCTGATTGCCAAGACACCGATCATTAAGCGATTGTTCCAGTACCACGGAGCAGAGCATAAGGTTATTACTGCCTATGAAGCAGGCGTTGACCTGACAGTGAAGAACGTTCAGAAGTTCAATACATTGCATTACCGCTGCGGCAGCAGCTTTATTATCTTATCCGTCATTATTGGTGTCGTGATTTACTCATTCATCCCATATGATAACTTATGGGAGCGCGTGTATCCGCGCCTGCTGCTTATTCCGGTCGTCATTGGCATATCATACGAATTTTTGCGGCTGACCAATGCGCTGCGAGACGTCCCTGTCTTGCGTTGGCTCGGATATCCTGGTCTGTGGCTGCAGCTCTTGACGACAAAGCAGCCTGAGGATGACCAGGTTGAAGTATCCATTGCTTCCTTTAACCGTATGCGTGAATTGGATAAAGAACTGGTAAGCAATAAAGAAGCTTCCTAAACCCAAGCGAAAGGGATGAAGACGATGGCTCCACGTTGGTTATTATATGTACTCGTCCTATTCGTCGGAATCGGTATATTTAGTAGCTTTAGGCAGGATCCGCTATACGTCCTCATCCCTATTGTGCTTATTGCAGTGATTTGGCTGCTCTACCGATTCGGACCGAAGCGCAACACCCCGAGAATGAAGAAGTCTGCTCAGACAGAAGCGAAGCTAAAAGGAACACAGTCAAAAAAGCGCGTGCGCAGCCGTTCACAGGCATCGCTGCGTGTCATTGACGGACAAAAGTCAAAAGAAACGAAGAAGCAATCGAAATAAACAAAAGACAGCGCAGCAGACGGGAAATTCCGATGCTGCGCTGTCTTTTTGTTGCGTGTCTATACTTTGATAACCTTCGTGCAGAACGCTTGATACATTTGTTCGTAATTGCCGTAATCCCACTCGTCAAAAAATTTCGTCCCCGCACTCAGGCCGGATTCGTACAACGCCATGCTTTCTTTTAGCGTCAAATCGAATTCCGTCGTTCCGATGCCAAGCGTCGGGATTTTAATGGTGCGAAACCGATTCTGTTTATCGATATAACGCTGATCATGAGCCGACATCATCGTTTCGAACATCGCCTGCAGCATCGTAATAAGCCCTGTAATCCGGTTGGGCTGATTTTCTTTCTTCCCCACCATTTGGAACCCGATCGTCGGCATGATGCGCCTCGTCTTCGGATCGCGCTCATCGTCGAACAGCCACAACGGAAAGTTGCTTAGCATCCCGCCGTCGACAATATAGGCGAACTGCTTATTGAACGGCTTGCTGCGTCCGCGCGGAGTATGATGGGCATAGCGAATGATGACAGGATCAAAAAAGTACGGAATGCTTGTGCTCATTCGAACCGCCTGGCTGATAAGCATTTGATTTGGCTCAATGCCATACTGTTTGATATCGTCAGGCAAGACCAGCAGACGGCCATTCGAAATATCCGAAGCGATTATACGAAGCTGATTGTTCTTCAAATCGCCGAAGGTGCGGATGTTTTTTTTCAATAGACAAGCATGAATCCACTGCTCCAGCCGTTCACCAGAATATAGCCCCTTCTTGAACAGCAATCTGGCTGCAGGTCCAATCCACTTCACTTGAAAAATGGGTGCACGCTGTAAAAACGATGAGAAGGGCATATCCAAAATGAGCCGCTGCAATTCTTCAGCCGAATAACCGGCTGCGATCAACGCAGCGACGACGGATCCAGAGGAGGTCCCTGCGACGTGCCTGAATCGGATACCGTTCAACTCCGCCGCACGAACTGCGCCTGCTAACGAAATGCCCTTAACGCCTCCGCCCTCAAATACGGCATTAATGTACATCGCCCATGACCCCTTCCCGCCTGCCTACTGTTATGTATGCACGGCGGGAGGAGGATATGTCCATTTCCCGTTACAACTTTAATAAAAAATTATGATTACCATTGAAATGCGTTTAAATAAGGTCACGTTTCAAGCTAGACGCGATAAAATTATTATTGTTTATAATATTGCTGTAAACGATCCGATACCTGCTTCGTGTTCTTCATTAAATCTGTAGCGCTAAAGAAAATGCTGCCTGCGATATTATTGTATTGCTTGTTGTAATCAAGCTGTTTTACGAGCACATCCGCACTGCTCCAGTCCTTCTCCTTCGCATCTGTCAATTTATAAGCGGCATGTCCGATATATAAATCAACGCCGGTACCCGCCGTTTCTTTGACCCACCAATCTACAAGCGTATCGTATGAAGCGGCCGTATGTCCGATATGCCAATATACTTGCGGAGCGATATAGTCGATCCAACCATTCTTAATCCACGTTCTCGTATCTGCATATAAATTGTCATAGCTGCTTACCCCTGCTTTCGTTGCTGAGCCTGTCGGATCAGCACTGGAGTTCCGCCAGACGCCGAATGGGCTGATACCGAATTTTACTTGCGGTTTCGACGCTTTAATGTCCTCGCTCAGCGTCTGCACGAATTGATTGACATTGCTTCGCCGCCAATCCGCTTTGTTATTGAATACTTTGTTGTATTTGCGGTATGTATCCTCATCCTTGAACGGTTCCTTATCTTCACCGTACGGATAGAAGTAATCGTCCAGATGAACGCCGTCGATGTCATACTGTGTCACGACCTCCATAATCGTATTCGCAATGAAGCTTCTTGCTTCCGGTACGCCTGGATTATACAGCAGCTTGCCGCTATGTTTGACGACCCATTCCGGATGCTGCTTCGCCGGATGATCATCAACAAGTTTATCAAGATTGCCTTGAACGCTAATGCGATACGGATTAAACCAAGCGTGAAACTCCATCCCTCGTTTATGAGTCTCTTCTACCATGAAGGCGAGCGGATCATAACCCGGGTCTTGTCCCTGTTTGCCTGTCAGCCATTCCGACCATGGCAGAAGCTTCGATGGGTAAAAGGCGTCCGATGTCGGGCGAACCTGAACAAATACGGCATTCATTCCCATCTGCTTCAGCTTGTCCAGCATATCGACATATTGCTGCTTCTGCTGCTCGGCGTTAAAGCCGGACTTGCGCGGATCTTGCGGCCAATCGATATTGTAAACCGTCGATATCCATGTTCCTTTCAAGCCGTCCATATGGATTTCTTCGCCGACATCCTCGCTGCTGCTCCCAGTCACTAGCGTAACCGTTCGTGTGTTCTTGTCCCAATTAACCGACACGCCGACATTTTCACTAATGAACCGAAGAGGAACCATCGTGCGGCCCGCATTCATCGTGGCGCCGACATCCAATTCCTTATTTTCACCGTTTACATCCGCCAAGCTGCTGCCCAACGTTAACTTGATTACGGTGCCGTCCTTGCGGAACTCTACCTGCCTATTAGTTGGGTCCCAGTCGACTCCCGCTCCAATCGCTTCCCCGACGGCCCGAAAAGGCAGCATTGTCACATTTTTGCCCGGAACGATATAGGGCGCTGCATCCGTCTCCAGACGGCGCTGATTGACGAAGATGCTTACATCGTCGGCTGCCGCTGCCGCAAGCACAGGCAGCGACGTGCTCAGCATCATCGCTGCGCATGTGCCCATCAGTATTCGTTTGACATTGTTCATGATCCGTAACCCTCTCCCTTACATGTGATGAGTAAAAACTGCTCTCCTTGTATTAGACGCAAAAAATAAAACATCTGTTTCGCTTGAAACAGATGTTTTACGATTCAACTTCCAATTCACTGCGCACGCTGTTCAACGCTGCCACTCGTTCCGGATCACGTTGGAAGTATTCAACCAGCGCTTCAATGCAAGTAATCGAATCCCAGCTTAAGTGATGCTCGATTCCTTCCACATCTGTATAAATATGCTCGTCCTGCACTCCAATCAACTCTAAAAAATGCTCGAGCAGCTGGTGTCTGTCAACCAAGCGCTTACCGATCTTCTTTCCTTTGCTCGTAAGAACAAGGCCCCGATATTTTTCATATATGAGATATTGATCTTTATCGAGTTTCTGAATCATCTTGGTTACGGATGACGGATGTACCTCCAGTCCTTCCGCGATGTCTGATACGCGAGCGTAGCCCTTTTCGTCGATCAGTTTATAGATGCGCTCCAAATAATCCTCCATGCTTGGTGTAGGCATCAAGATTCCCTCATTTCATTCCACATTAAAAAAACTCCAGCCGGAGCAGAATAGTGCACCTCTAAGTTTACATTGTTTCTCGAACAAGTTCAACCTTCCCCGTAAATACGACATTTACCAGTCGATTACTCCACTTCGAATACACAAACTATATTGGACTGCACACACATTGCTAATACAAAAGGAAGGGAGGATATGCGTATGCCAACCCAGAAGGTTGTTCCGGCCTCCGCCACCACAAGCCGCTCCCCTCGCGCCACGTTGAAATTCGTGCCAGAGCTCGTCTATTTTGAACCAGATGCGTTAGATTATCCGAAAGGCAAGCAAATTATGGATTGGGTCACAGCGCAAGGGATTGAGTATCAAATGACCACCTCTCATAACCGAATTACTAATTTGCCCGGAGAAACCGATGTAGAGAAATATCGAATCGCCAAACGCACGCTTGTTGTCGGTGTGCGCAAAACATTACATTTCGATCAATCTAAACCATCGGCGGAATATGCAATTCCTATCGGAACAGGCTGCATCGGGCATTGCCATTATTGTTACTTGCAAACAACGCTAGGCGCCAAGCCATATATACGGGTATATGTCAATACAGATGACGTGTGGAATGCGGCAAAGCGTTATATCGAAGAAAGAAAGCCTGAGGTTACACGGTTCGAAGCGTCGTGTACATCCGACCCGTTAAGTCTCGAACACATTACAGGCAGCTTGTCTGATCTGATCGAAAGAATGGGACAGGAGGAATTCGGACGCCTTCGCTTCGTCACCAAGTATCATCATGTTGAACCCCTGCTTCACCTGAATCATAATCGCCGCACAGACGTCCGCTTCAGTGTGAATGCCGATTATGTCATACACCAATTCGAACCTGGAACCTCACGCTTCGAGGAGCGTATCGAAGCTGCAGGCAAAATCGCTCGTGCCGGTTACCCGTTAGGCTTTATCATCGCACCAATTTATTGGTATGAAGGCTGGGAGGACGGATATACAACTTTGATTAAGCGACTAGCGCAATCATTGCCGGAGGAAGCGAAATGGGACTTGACGTTTGAGCTCATCCAGCACCGCTTCACGAAAACAGCCAAATCTGTCATAGAGAAGCGTTATCCGAAGAGCAAGCTTGAAATGAAAGAAGAGGAACGCAAGTACAAATGGGGCCGTTGGGGACAAGGGAAATATGTTTATCCGGATGAGAAGGCCGGCGTGTTAAAGTCATTCATTTCGGAACAAATTTACGAGCATTTCCCGACTTCCCGCATCCTTTACTTCACGTGATGAAAAAAAACCGTGTGCTCTTAGTAGGAATAAGAGCACACGGTCTATCGGTTAATGAATGTCTATGTAAGATTTCGCAACCAATCAGGCGTAATTTGCTGCAGCCAAATATTGAGCTGGTTCAAATGATCCGTAAAGAGTAGCACTCCCATTATGATCATGATGCCACCGCCTACTTTCATCATGATACCGGAATATTTCGTAAGCCAGCGGGTCGAACCAATAAAGAACGATAAAATAAAAAACGGCAAACCGAATCCGATGCAGTAAGCTGTGGTCATTAAGATGCCCATGCTGGGCTCTGAGGCGGTCAGAGAAAAAATGGCCCCCAAAATCGGCCCTACACAAGGCGACCAGCCTGCTGAGAAGCCCATTCCGAATAAGAACGAACCGAAATAGCCCCCTTTTTTGCTGACATCGAGCTTCCAATCCTTCATGAGCATCTGCGGACGGAATATACCGAGTAAGATGAGCCCCATCACCAAAATCAATATCGCTGAAATTTGCCGCACCACATCCCTGTATTGGGACAAAAAGGATCCCAAGAAGGTGGCACTCAGTCCTAACGTGTAGAACACAACGCTAATTCCGAGAATGAAGAACAGCGTATGTGTCATCGTCTTCCATCTGACTGCCCGCGTGTTCTGCTCATTCTTCAACTCATTGACCGACATTCCGGTAATAATCGAAATGTACGAAGGATACAACGGCAAGCAGCAGGGAGAAATAAATGATACCACTCCCGCCCAAAATGCAATCCACACCGTAATATCCGCCATTGAAACCGCCTCCTCCCGCTCAAGCTTGCATAGAGCAGTATTTCGTCATGCAAGCACCGTTATACTTTTACCCCGCGGCGTATTACTAAGGTCAATATTAACACGGCAATGAGCAGAAGGACAATCGTTGCCCCTGGTGCCAAATTCCAAATACCTGCTGTCAGCAGTCCAGCAACGACGGCGAACTCTGCCACCAACACAGACGTAATGACCGCTTGCTTGAAGCCTCTGGCGACTAACAGGCTCGTGGCGACCGGGATCGTCAATAATGCGGATACGAGCAGAGCCCCCACAATCTTAATCGCTGCGCTGATGACGAGTGCGGTCAGCACGGTTACGGCTAAATTGAGCCAGCGTACCGGCAAGCCATTGACGGCTGCTGCATCTTCGTCAAACGTCAGCATGAACATCTCTTTGAAGAAGATAAGCATAAATATAATGACAATGGCCGTAACGACTCCAACGACCGTCAAGTCCGTGCTGTTCAGTGTATAAATGCTTCCGAACAAATAATTGGTCACATTTGCATTAAAGCTCATACCGAGCGTAAAAAATAACGAAGCCAGCGCTACCCCGCCTGACATAATAACCGCGATGGACAATTCGGCATAGGTTTTGTACGCTTTGCGAAGCTTCTCAATCGCTACCGCACCGAGAAGCGCAAATACGATCCCCATAGCTAGAGGATACACACCGAGCAAAAAGCCGAGCGCTACGCCGGCTATCGTTACGTGCGCAAGCGTGTCGCCGATCATCGATAAACGGCGCAGCACAAGGAACATTCCCATTAACGGCCCGGTCACTCCAATAAGCAAACCACCGATAAGCGCCCGTTGAAAAAATTCAGAACTGATAATATCCAACAATCGTAACGACCCCTTTAAATACGTGTTCAAAAAGACCACTTTTCAGCACCGAAAAGGTTGCAAGAACCCTGCTTCGTGATAAAAGGAGGGCTTTTTGAACTACCCCTTAAATTCAATCCAAGTGCAACACGGCGTTACTCTTAACTGAGCACGCCGTGTGTTAAATCTGGTTCCACACACTCCACATTGTGCGAATGCTTGACATAGAAATTAAGCTTGCCGCACGTTCCCTTCGGATCACTGCCCAACCACGAATTGACCAGATCCAGATCGTGCGACACCATAATGAACGTCATATGATGATGCTCGTGAAGATGCTGTAATAAATTGAAAAATTCCTTTTGCGTTTGTGCATCTATTCCAACCGTCGGTTCGTCAAGAATGAGCAACTCCGGCTTATTCACCATCGCTCTGGCGAGAAACACACGCTGTTGCTGTCCGCCTGACAACTGCCCGATGCGCTTGTGTGCCAGGTCCTCGATCCGCATCGCACGCAGTGCGTCTTTTGACTGATTGATGTCTTCTTTGGTCAGTCGCCGGAACAAGCGGCTCCGGTTATACATCCCGGACTGCACCACTTCCATAACGGTAGCCGGAAAGAGTGGATTGAACGAGTTTTTCTGCGGGACATAGCCAATCCGCTCCCATTCTTTGAACCGTTGAATCGGTGTGCCGAATAGCTTAACCTCGCCCGATGAGGGACGCAGCAACCCAACCAATAATCGAAGCAACGTGGTCTTGCCCGCACCGTTCGTTCCGATGACACCGACAAAATCCCGCTCATATACCGTAAAATTCACATCTTGAAATACTTGCTGTCCTTCATATCCAAATCCTACGTGCTCTAATGAAATCACCTGCTCATGACAGGTGTCAATCGTATTCATCCTCGATTCATCTCGCTTCCTCGTTCAAGCTGTATAAGAGACCGCGTTGAACGTCCATTCTTATTGTAACGCGAGAAGGAGATTTTGCAAATTGCGTTCCATCAACGTCAAATAGTTGTCGCCCGCATCCGCCTGTTCTTTCGTCAGCCCTTCGAGCGGACTCAGCACCAGGATATCGGCTTTCGCTTCGCTTGCTAACGTTTTTGCCAATTGATCCGACACCAACTCTTCGAAAAACACGTATTTAAGCCCTTTCTCTTGGACCAGCTTCGATAACCGCAGCAAATCTTGCGCTCTTGGTTCCGCATCCGGCGTAATCCCCATAATTGCATGCTGAATCAATCCATAATCACGGCTTAAATATCCAAATGCGTGATGGGATACGACGATATCACGATGCTTCACATTTTTCAACGACTCTTCGTATTTGGCATCGATAGCTTCAAGCTTCGATTTCAGCTTTTCATAATTACTCTCATACTCAGCTTGGTGCGCCGCATCTTCCTGCACGAGCGCAACTTTCACATTTTTCGCCATTACGAGCGCCGATTTCGGACTCACCCAAGTGTGCGGGTCAGTGCTGCCATGGTCGTGGTCATGCTCATGACCCTCTGCATCGCCATCCTCATGCCCTTCCTCATGGGCATGATCAACGGATTCTTCATGAGCGCCGTCCGCTTCAATGAGAGCAACGCCCTTGCTTACCTCGATCGTCTTAATTGTCGACGTGGAATCCAATCCTTTCACGAAATCGTCTAGCCAGCCTTCAAATCCGGCTCCGTTCACCATGAGCAGCTGGGACTTTGACGCATTTTGCAAATCGCGGCTTTTTGGCGTCCAATCATGCGGCTCGACACCAGCAGGAATTAAATTAATGGCATTCACATGTTCGCCGCCTATTTCATTAACCATATAATAGATCGGATAAAAGCTCGTAACGACATTGACTTTGCCCTCGACGATGCCCTGCTGAGCGCCGTTCCCGCAGCCGGCCAGCACGAGCATGAAGCTGCACACCAGCACTGCCAGTTTACGAATGTGGGTAGGAGTACGTAGATTCATTGCTTAACTTCCTTTCCATTCCTCTAATTTCCTCTCCTATGCTCATATGTATGAGTGAGCAAGGTGTTCTATCTTCTTCGTAATTATTACTATTAAGATTATAGGCGTGGTTAATTCTATTGTCAATCCCCTTTTTCAATTCATCCCCCTTCTGACTTTGACAACTATCTAGCCACGATTATAAGATGATTACGTGTCTCTTAATCTAGCAGACAAGCAATTTATTAATATTGCGTGTTCAAAAGAGGGCTTTTTGAACTGCATCTAATTAGGGAGTGAATATTTTTGGAATGGTTGGATTGGCTTAAATATGCAGTGCTCGGTTTGGTGCAAGGGTTCACGGAACCGATTCCGGTATCATCGAGCGGACATTTGGTAATTGCCGAAAAGTTGTTTGGGTTACATATGGAAGGACTCAGCTTTGAAGTGCTCGTCAACTTTGCATCCTTGTTAGCTATTTTGCTCATTTATCGCAAAGATATTGTCAGACTGGCTATAAATACGTTCCGCTTCATTTTTAAACGCGATCCGGATGCAAAATCGGACTTTATGTTTGTCGTCTATTTAATTCTTGCTACGATTCCTGCAGGTGTCATCGGCGTTGTATTTAAAGATACGATTGCCGATGTATTCAAAGGATTAAAGATTATTGGCGCTACCCTGCTCATCACCGCTCTCGCATTATGGCTCATTCGCAATTTGCGCGGGCGCAAAGGGGACAAAGACTTGTCCTTCGGGGAAACGTTCATCGTCGGTTTGGCGCAATCCGTTGCGCTCATTCCCGGGATCAGCCGTTCCGGGGCCACGATAGTGGCTGCCATGGCATTAGGATGGAAGCAGGAAACGGCACTGCGCTTTTCTTTCTTCCTTTATATCCCGGTCAGTGTGGGAAGTATGATACTTGAAGGGAAAGACATGATAAAGGACCCTATGATGGGTCAATTGATCGGTCCTTATTTGCTCGCTTTTATTTGTTCCTTCGTCGCTTCCTACTTTGCATTGAAGTGGTTCATGGGCTTAATGGCGCGCGGCAATCTGAAATGGTTCTCCGTATACTGCGTCTTCGCCGGATTGTTCGTGCTATTCTTCTTGAACTAGCATTACTAATCGCATTGCAGTCAAAAGAGGCTGTCCCGACAGGTCTGAAGCACCTGAGGAACAGCCTCTTTTTTATTTGCCGCCATTGGATTTCGTCCAGTAGAAAAGGAGCATGTACATCTTTACGATAGGTTACATTGGAATTCATCCAGTCAATGGACACGTACAACGCGGCAATCATCGAAGAGCAGCCGAATCCGCAGGATAAAATGCAGTACACATGACTTTTAGCCGTCTAGTTCGTTCATTTCACTGTATATTTTCCAATTGGGTCCTGGCTAAAACCGAAAAAAATGGCAGAGCAGAAATCACTCTCTGCCCCACCATCTTCGTCACAACTATAATTCTACTTCACGATCGCGCCGTTTGGCATGGCGTCCGGAACCATGGCGAGCGTCAATTGGCCATCCTTGGATGCCGCCAAAATCATGCCTTGAGACAGTACGCCGCGCAGCTTCACCGGTTTCAGGTTCACCACGCAAATCACTTTGCGGCCTACGAGCTCCTCCGGCTTATAATACTGCGCAATGCCAGATACGACCTGGCGTTGCTCGTAGCCGAGATCAAGCTCTAAGCGAAGCAGCTTATCGGCCTTAGGAACGGGCTCACAATGCGTAACTTGGGCGACGCGCAGCTCCACCTTCGCGAAGTCGTCGATCGCAATCTCTGCCTTCGCATCCTCCGGCGTGCCTGCTTCCGGCTTCGCATCAGTCGTTGCTTTCTCCACCGCAGCTGCTTGCGTGCCTGAAGGCGCTTCTCCCTCTTTCTTGCCTCCGCTCATCGCTTCGGCAATGGCAGCCACTTCCGTCTCTACGTCAAGGCGCGGGAAGATAGGCTCCCCTTTGACGACCTTCGTCCCGTCAGCGATTACGCCGAATGTGCGCGCCGCATCCCATAGCGTGCTCTCGCCGGCTTGCAGCCCAAGCTGCGCCCATACCTTGGCAGGAGCTTGCGTCAAGAACGGCTGTAGAAGAATCGACGCGATGCGCAAGCTTTCTGCCAAATGCGTCATAACTGACGCCAGATCGCCAGCCTTCGCTTCATCCTTTGCCAGCACCCATGGCTGCGTCTCATCGATATATTTGTTCGTCCGGCTAATAAATTGCCAGATCGCCGTAAGCGCGACGGAAAATTCCATATTTTCCATAGCTGCTTCCACTTTATCCACCGTTTGCGCCGCAACATTGGCCAATTCTCCATCAAATGCTGTCACTTGTCCTTGATAGGCAGGAATGTGACCATCGAAATACTTGTCGATCATGGCAACAGTACGGTTCAGCAGGTTGCCGAGGTCATTGGCCAAGTCGAAGTTAACGCGCTCCACGAACCCTTCCGGCGTAAACGTTCCGTCCGAGCCGAACGGAACCTCGCGCAGCAAGTAATAGCGCAGCGCGTCCAGCCCGTAACGGTCAATCAGCATGACCGGATCGACGACGTTGCCTTTGGACTTGGACATTTTGCCGTCTTTCATCAGCAGCCAGCCGTGACCAAATACCTTCTTCGGCAGCGGAAGTCCAAGCGCCATCAGCATAATCGGCCAATAAATCGTATGGAAGCGGATAATCTCCTTGCCGACCAGATGCACGTCCGCAGGCCAATACTTCTCATACAGCTCTGGGTTGTCTGTGCCATATCCGAGCGCGGTAATGTAGTTCGACAAAGCATCGATCCACACATAGACGACATGCTTCGGATCATCCTTTACTTTGACACCCCAGTCGAACGAAGTGCGGGATACCGCCAAATCTTCCAGCCCCGGCTTAATGAAATTGTTAATCATTTCATTTTTGCGGGATTCCGGTTGAATGAAATCAGGATGAGCTTCGTAATACGCTAACAGTTGATCCGCATATTTGCTCATCCGGAAGAAGTAGCTTTCTTCCTTTACCAGTTCCACCGGCCGTCCACAGTCCGGGCAGTTGCCGTTCTCAAGCTGGCGCTCGGTAAAGAACGCTTCACAAGGCGTACAATACCATCCTTCGTACGTGCCTTTGTAAATGTCGCCTTGCTTCAGCAGCTGGTCAAAAATGTCCTGCACAACCTTTTTATGCCGCTCTTCCGTCGTACGTATAAAATCGTCATACGAAATATCGAGCTTTCCCCACAACTCTTTAATTCCGCTTACGATATCATCGACGAATTGCTGCGGCGTCTTGCCGGTCTCCCCTGCTTTGCGCTCGATCTTCTGTCCATGCTCATCCGTTCCCGTCAAATACCGAACTTCAAAGCCACGGAGCCGCTTATAGCGCGCCATTGCGTCACCTGCTACAGTCGTGTACGCATGACCGATATGGAGCTTGTCGCTCGGGTAATAAATCGGTGTCGTAATGTAAAACGTCTTGTCTGCCTTTGTCATCATAACAGCCTCCTAGCAAAAATAAAAAAAGCCCGCGTCCGCTTTGGGACGAGAGCTTATTCTCACGTGGTACCACCCAACTTTCTGCCGCTCCGATCACGACCGATATATGACGGCGTGAACTCCAATAGCGACAGCTTCATTGTGACCGGATGAGCCGGTCAACCATTCGATATCGAGAATGACTCGCCACAGGCTTGTGCATAAATGATTCTGCACTTGCAAGCGGTTCCTCCAGGACCATATTCGGAAGACTTCCCATACCGGTTCGCAGCAATCCCGGCTCTCTGTCATGGCACACTCTTCGTACTCATCCGTTCTTCGGATTTTTATATTTTCCATGTATAGGATAACAAAAATAGAACTATGCTCAATATAGCGTAGCTATTGTCCGCCTGTCAAGGACGCTTTGACGGAACTGGGTCAAAGCCTCCGGGATTGAAGGGATGGCATCTTGCAATTCGCCTCATCGTGAGCCAAGAGCCCTTCAACGGTCCATGAACCTCCAACGCTTCCATAGCATAGGCGGAACAGGTCGGATAGAATCGGCACGTCGGTGGCTTAAGCGGTGAGATCCATTTGCGGTACACTCTCACCGGACCTTGAAAAGCTCTCGTCACCCATCTTGGACGAGCTGAAGCCGTGCCGTCGTCGGGCGAAGTCATGATGCACTGCCCTTCGTTTCATCGTTCGCTTTCGATTCTTGTTCCTTATCCATACAAGCTTCGCAATATCCGAACACCTCAAATTTATGCTTAACGACCTGGAATTTCTCAGGCACATCCGTTAATGGCATCGGGCAAAAATGAATCGGATACGTCTTCTCGCACTGCAGGCAAATCATATGATGGTGATGATGACTTTCCGCACAGTGCACACGGAATTTCACGCCATCCTCGAATACAATTTGCTCTAATACGCCTAATTCATGCATTACACGCAAATTGCGATATACGGTGTCGAAGCTAAGTCCGGAATAGCGTTTTCCCATGAAATCATAGACATCCTTCGGGGTTAGAAAGCCGTCGGTATCCGCGAACAACTTCGCCAAAGTTCGACGCTGGTCCGTTATTCGCAACCCCTGCTCGGCCATCTTTTCGAGTATTTGCTCTGTGCTCAGCATCGAAGTTCCTCCTCTGTATGCAACAACCGGTTATTATTATAATGCTCCAAATGCTGGCGGAAAGTCAAGGAAGGCGCTTACTGGAGGCGTATATATATTTGTGTGGAAATAAGGAGGAAAAAGAGCCTGAACCTTGATAGTGTTAGTGGTGATACACCAAAACCACAAAGAAAGCTCTTCTATATAAAAAAATTCGACCACAGGCTAGACCGTCGAGTGCGTAGATTCAACGTGTTCTGCTATATCGTTCCGTCCGTTCGTCTCGAATGACACCGTTCCAATTGAGGCCATATCCAAAGTCGAACACATGGTTGTCAGCGTCCACATGACATTCCATGTCGTGTGCGACATCTTCGAATTGTTCCTCTACGGTTTGCATGTTCGCAGGCATCTGCATGGGAAGCAGAGCTGACGGCTCAACAGCTCCAGTCAGCACTTCTAGAATAGCCTGATCCTGAACACCGAAGTTGACAACGATCGCATCCACTTCTGCTTCGAATTCTGCCACAACCGTTGGAGTGGACAGGAGGAGAGACACAACCACCGGCTTGTCTTTCATCTTTGCTTTGGTCTCCAGAATGGCCTGCAGATCCGACGTATTTTGCGGCGTCACCGACTTTCCTTTGTAGGAGCGGTTGTGCATCCGTTTCATCGATTCATACTACGGGCGGTTGCCAGAGGGAGTTACTGGGAGAGTGAACAAAAGGACAGCCGTTAAGCTGTCCTTTGATTAATGAATGATGAATAAGTGCCGATTCAAAAATGCTGCATTACGTTGAGCGCGTGTTATGAACGCGGTTTTGGCATCGGGAGGAAGAGCAAGTTCACAGGCAGGTTGCTGCCTGCGGCCGGAGAGAACAGAATTTCTACCTTTTCCTCGTAATCGCCCGTACGATATACGACGCTGGCTTCATCCACACCGCTGATCAGTCCATGGTTCGGCGTGTTCACCGTCTGTCCGTTTACAAGCATCGCACCCGAGTAGGATCCTCCGCGGGAGTTAAAAGCGATGAGTGTATGCGGCGCCACCTTCTCCAGCTTCACGCGATAGAGCACACCATAGTTCCCTTTGTTAACCATATCCTGGTACGTCAGCATGTCAGTGCCTGTAAGGTCTTTGTCGTTAATCTTATCTGCGAACACCAAGCGTTCGCCCTTGCCTACTTCCTCTCTGACAGTGAAGTTGCGATCCGCATTAATGTACGTGCCGCGAATATGTTCGTCCGTAGCCAACGGCTGCAGATTCGGCAGCTCGGTCAATACGTCTTTATCCGCATCCAACGCAACTACGGTATATTCCAACGTGGTGCTGCCATAGAAATCAGCATACAACGTGTACGTATCATCTGGTTTTAACGGACGCTGATTCAATTCCGGAATGACAACCTTCGTTTCATTTGGCTTCAGTTGCATCTCGGTCGCTTTATCATTTTTCTCAAAGGACTCGAAGTAGCGGACAGAAGCCATCTTACCTGTTTGCTGAGGGTAAGGGCTTGGGCCTGCCAGCCCAGAATGCTCGACAGTGAAATTAGCAGGGTCATCCGAAATGTTTTTCACTATAATATACAATTGAAGATTGTTCGATTTTTTGTTGATGTGGTGCAAAAAGATCCGGGCGCCGCCCGCCACATTGTCCTGGTATAGAATACCATTATTTTTAACATTCTCCGGACTGTTCGAACGGTACAGCGTACGGTTATTTTCCGAAAATTCCGGCTTCAGAAGCTTCAGACCAAGCACGGTACTGCCGTCGTGAGGATACACTTCTCCGACCGGAGTGTATACTTTATTGAACTCATCAAACGTGTACAGCGTCTCGCTCGTAACCGTAATCGTTTGTGAGATTTCGCTGGAAAGGCCGTATTTGTCGGTTACTTTTAACGTAACGGTATGGTTGCCCGGTTCGAAGAAAGCCGGCTTGTTATTCGTCCATTCCCGCTTCAGGTCAGCGACATCATCATCGTCTGTACTTGCATCTTGGTAGCGAATGTATTCACCCATTTTATACGTCGTCTTCTCGGTCTGGAAGTTAGCTACCGGCGGCTCGTTCGGCTTCAACACCGTAATCGTTACCGAGTAAGGCGCACTCCATTCACCGCGCTCGTCGCGCACGCGAAGCGATACCGTATATACGCCTGGATCTTCGTAATAGTCCTGCAGGCCGGTCCATTCTTCTTCTACGATTTGCAGGCCGCGTGGAGATTTGGATTCATTCGTGACCGTAACTGGTGTCTGCTTCGCGAAGATTTCCTTCTCGTTAACACTAAATTTCGCGATTGGCGGAGCGCTTAATTCGATGGTGATGCGCTTCGTCTTGTTATCCCATTGATACGGCATTTCGAATGCTTGCATAGCCGATGTAATCGGAACCATGAACGTTCCCTCTTGCATGTAGGAAGCGCCGCTCATTTGGGTTGCTTTCCCGTTGACGCGGTAATTGCTGCTCCCCACTTTATAACGAAGCTCTTTATCGCCGCTTGCAATAATCGTCTCTTTGGTCTTGCTGTCATAGTTCACTTGCAATCCGAACCGTTCGACGAGAGAACGCAATGCGATGTAAGATACGCCTTTTTTCACAGTGATAGGCTGCGGTGATTTATATTCCGCGCCGTCCTGATACATCAGGTTGCTGTTCGCGATTAATACGAGCACATCTTTGCCAGCGTCGCCGGCTCCGATTCCTGAATTGCTCGTTGAATTCGCATTATTGTTTCCATTCTCATCTACGGTACCCTTTACTTCGTCAGTATCCTGGTCAGTATCCGTGCCGCCATCCACCTCGCCCTGAATGGAGCTGCTTCCCTCTTGCGTAATTTCGCTCGTTACTTGCTTATTATCGGTTGTCGTTGTATTCCCTTCAGCCGCAACGATAGGGATAACGGTAATGAATTGCACTGCAGCTACGCAGGTAATGAAAAGTTTTTTCCAAGATTTCATGTTTACGTCCTACTCCTCACCCATCATATACTTTTGTATGTGTCATATTTACGTTTTGTGTATGTTTGAACATAGTTATAGACGCTTTTCTTTACAAAAAGTTTCTAATTTCGATCGTTTTTCTTCAGCAAAATTTAAGGTTTTATTAAAAAAAAGAAAACCTACATCTTTTCTGATGTAGGTTTAATTCGAAATCAACAGCGACAGAAGGTGATATCCCCACCATTAAGCCCGATGACCGAACGGATATGCAGACGAGATCGTAACCGGCAGCTTGCCGTGCGCCTCCTGACGGCCAAGCAAAACATTGGCCAATGCCGACATCGTAGCCGGGCGATTCTCGTAGCAGCACAGATACGTCGGTGCTTGCGGGAATTGATTCAGATCATATGGATTCCGTGTGGAGGCGACGATAACCCGTTTGTCGGAATCGTGCAGCAAACCTTCCACAATATCAACTTGCCCTTGATGAAGCATGGATACGGCATTATACGTCAGCACGATGACCTGGCGATATTCAGCTGCCTTCGCCAATGTATCCCGCACCTCTTCCGCGTCTGGATACGTGCCGATGCGCAGCTCCGTTACTTGCTTGACGTGCGGCTGGAGCGCTGACGCCAACGTAAAGGTTTGCGTAATCGGCTCATCGACCTCCGTGCGCTGACGAACTTCAGGCCAGATAACGAGTGTGGCCTCTTCCGGATCTATCGGCAAGCTTTGCTTGTCATCCTTCACTAACGTAATGCTATCGGCACAAATACGTTCAACGACAGCCTTCGATTCCGGCGTTCCGAACAAGGTAGCGAATTCCGGCGTTACGTCCGCAAGCCGCTCTATGTGGCGCTTCTCCTTCAGGGCGAGCAAACGATGTACGGATTCGTCGATTTGGGACTCGGAGATTCGACCGGTGCGGACCGCTTCGATCAAGGCCTCTATTGCTGCAACCTGTTCTGTAAACGTATGGCTAATCAGCACCAGGTCCGCTCCAGCCTCGACCGCCATAACGGCTCCTTCGGCGATTCCGAACTCCTTCGAGATGGCATGCATCTCGAGGCAGTCGGTTACAATGACTCCATCAAACCCTAGACGCTGACGCAACAATTGGGTCAACACTTTCCGGGAAAGTGTAGCCGGAATGCCATCAGGCTCGAACGCAGGGAACGTGACATGCGCGGTCATGATGCAGTCCACGCCTTCTTTAATTGCACGGATGAACGGTGCCAGCTCGATCGACATGAGACGTTCTTCGCTATGCGGCACAGCCGCGAGGCCGTGATGGGAATCGACCGCCGTATCGCCATGACCCGGGAAATGCTTCGCCGTCGCGGCGACATTGGCATCCTGCAGCCCGCGAATTTGCGCTGCTCCGAGCTCCGCGACGACGTCAGGACGCTCTCCGTAGGAACGGACGCCAATGACTGGATTTTTCGCATTGTTGTTGACATCCACGCTTGGCGCGAAGTTCATATTAATACCCATGCGAAGCAGCTCTTCTCCGCAGATCTTCGCGGCATCATAGGCATGCTCTGCACTGCGGGTCGCGCCGATGGCCATATTGCCGGGAATGAGCGTAATGTCGTCCCAATCAATACGCGCTACCATGCCGCCTTCCTGGTCAATGCAAATAAAGAGCGGAATATCCGACTGTTCTTGGGAAATCAGCTGCAGCTCATGCGACAGACGGCATACTTGCTCCGAATTTACTACGTTGCGGCGAAAATAAATAATGCCGCCCACCTCATATTTTTCCAAAAGCGTGCGAATTTCCGTATTTACAGCCGGAGTTTGGAAGCCGCACATTACCATTTGGCCAATCTTCTGTTCCAACGTTAATTGACGTTTACTCATGCCACTCATCCCATCCTCTATTTTTGTGTTAAAAAAGCCAATTATCGTGAATTCATTACTGATGTTAGTTTAATCGTTATCACTTTCAGCAGACGCGGTCTGCTCGCGAAATTCAGACGGAGTTATTCCCGTATACTTCTGGAACACCTTCGAGAAGTAGCGGCGTTCTGAATATCCGACCGTAGCACCGATATGAGTTATGCTCTTATCCGTCATGCGCAGCATGGACTTCGCCAGCTTGATCCGCTGCTTCGTCACGTATTCCACGAACGTTTCGCCGAAGTGAGTTTTGAATAACAAGCTGAAATAACTGCAGCTAATACCGAGATAGTCAGAGATTTCATCGATTCCGATATCCGAACTCAGATTGCGGTGAATGTAATCCTTCGCGGAAATCATAAGCAATTCGCTCGATTTCTTATTCATCGCGTGTTCTTTCGTATGGTTGATCAGCTGCGTAATGACATTGTTCAAATCTTTGACGCTAACGCTATGCTGCAGCCTGTTCCATATCGCTTCTTCTTCTTGGGAACTGACAAGCTCGAGTTCCCTCATCTCGCGCAGCAGATGAATGATGACATAATGAAGAAATTTCTCAACCCGCATCACGGATTGCTCTGGCATCAGCAGCAGGCCGGATTGAAGCGATTGCAAGCTCTTCTCCACCTTGCTCTTGTCGTTCTGCTTCATGCCCGATACGATATCTTCAACAAGCTGCCACTCAGAGACGGAAGCCGCTTGACGCGCATTGGAACCTTCGTCCACCTGCACCAGCTGTTCATCGTCGGGATAGAGCACCAAGGAACGCTGCAGCCGCTTATACGTATTGGCAAGACCGGCAAGTTGAATCGGGCCTTTGTCCCAAGCTAGGCTAACCGTTAGCTTGACATGCTCGCGCACCGCCCGTTGGAATAGGCATGCCCAGCGAGCCATGTCGTCTTGAGACACTTCACAGCATTCTTTGGAATATTGCATCAGGACGCACCATTCCCCTTCACGCATCTGCAGCACCGCATAGTCCAGCCATTCACCTGTTATTGCGTCCTGCAAAACGTTGCGCACTGCAAAATTCCATAATTTGCGCTCGTTATCACTCCATGATACGGTATGCTGCACATATCCGTCCAGATCAATTAATAGCAACGCGTAGTCCATTTGATCCGCCTGCAGCCCGTCATCTGCGATCACGTAAGGGGGGGCTCCCGCCGAGAACCCCATTAAGACGTCGAACATCATCTTCTCGTAAGCAAGACTAATTACCTTACCCCAGCGTCGCTCCGACCTGTTCTTCTCCTGTTGGCGCGAGCGCACCAGATCGGCAATCGTGCGAACGGTATGCTCCAATTCCTCATAATTAATCGGCTTCAATATGTAGTCCCGCACACCGTGCTGCAAAGCAATTCGTGCGTATTCGAATTCCTGATAGCCGGTGAGCATCATCACTTCGGCCTCGCTGCCCATTTTACGGATTTCCCGCAAAAATTCCATACCATCCATCACAGGCATGCGAATATCGCACAAAATAATGTCCGGATCACGCTGACGGACGATATCGATCCCTTCCGCTCCATTGCGTGCCGTACCGACGATCTCCACCTTCATTTCTTCCCAGGGGATAACCATCTTCAAGTTATTTAAAATGTGAATCTCATCATCGATTAATAACGCTTTCACACTCATTCCGCTTCACCCTGTTCATATTTCGGTATAATGCATCGGATTATCGTCCCCTTGCTCGGGGCCGAACAAATAAACAAGCCATATCTAAATCCGTATGTAATACGGATGCGGTCTGCCACACTGCGCACGCCAAGCCCTCTGCGCTCCGTATTGTAAGTTTGTTCCACAATCGGCAGCAGCGCCTTCTGTTCATCGGACTGCATATATTGGAACTTCTTCAGCTGTTCATTAGACATCCCTAATCCATTATCCTCAACATCGATAAAAATGCGTTCAGCGTCATCGTATGCGGAAATGCGTATCCAGCCTGTATGCGTAATTCCGTCGAACCCGTGCTGAATGCAGTTCTCCACCAGAGGCTGCAGCGTCAGCTTCAATATTTGATTATTCAAGATATCGTCCGGAACATCAATTTCAAAGTTAAATAAATCTTCAAAGCGGAATTTCTGGATTTCCAAATAGCTGCGCAAGTAAGCCAGCTCTTCCCGAATCGTAATCTCTTCCTTATCCTGAATGCTGGTCCGCAGTATGTTGCCAAGGCGGTACACCATTTGGCTTACTTTGCGTCCTTCGTTCTGAATAGCGAGCGCATTGATCGATTCAAGCGTATTAAAGATAAAATGCGGCTTAATCTGGGCCTCCAGCACGCGCATTTCCGCCATGTTCTTCTGCTTCTGTTCCTGCTTGACCTGGTCGATGAGCCCAGACACTCGCTCGGTCAACTGGTTGAACCCTTTAGCAAGAGCCGTCATCTCGTCGTTGCCCTTTTCCTCTACCCGAACGTTCAATTCTCCCGTTTCAACCCGGCGCATGAACCTAACGATCCGGTTGACCGAGTTGGTAATCCGGTTCATGAACAAGAGAAAGAACAGCAAGGCCGCCACGACGCAGGCAAACATAATAATCGCCACCCATATCCCGAAATCGACCATTTCTTTCGTCAGCATTTTCCACGATGTCACTGAGACGATATACCAATCGAAATCTTTCAATTTATAGGTGGATATTAGACTTTCCTGACCGTTAAAATCGGTTTTGTAGCTGTTGTATAGCGATGTGCTGTTAGCGATAGGCTCAATGACGGACTGCAAATTACTCAGCTTATGTTCATTGTCGCTCTCATACAATATGTTGCCATTGCGGTTCACAAGATAGAATAACGGGGAATTGGGGTTATCCCACTGGAACTTGTTAAATATCGAATCCAGCTCCCAATTCTTCACCTGTACGACGAGCACGCCCAGATTCCGCAAGGAGCTCATGCTCTTAATAACTCTTATCTGGGTGAAGCCGTCTTCATTGCCTGTAATCTCGGGGTATTCATTGGGCCCAATCCATAATGGGGCTCCTCTTCTCTTCAGTACGTTCTCGTAAATTTCATGCTGCTCAAATTGCTCGAATGGGAGCGCTTTAAATCCTTGCTTATCAAATATAGGCACGACTTGTTGCCAGTTCGAATCGCTGCGAGTGTTGTATAAATAGGCAAAGTTAATCGATGGATGATTGTATAGCAGCATGCGGAAATTTCGCTGATTGGCGTTCAGCTGCAAATAATCGGCTTTGGCTAAATTCTGCTCCCGCGGGTTGCGGGCCGATAGTGCGCCCTCAAACACGGAGCTGCCTATGCCGAGGTCGGTTACCCTGTCCATCTCCGAGAACAGGTAACTGACGCTCTTGCCTGTCGCTTTCAGCGAAAGTTCCGCTTGCTGGTTATATTTCTCTTCAAGCATTTGAAACGCGATCCAGAAGGTTAACGTGCCGAGCAGCAGGAGCGGAATGATAATGAGTGTGACAAATGCAGTCATGAGCTTAAATCGCAGGTTCATCCCATTTCACAGCTCCATCCGAGTAAATTAGCCTTTAACTCCGCCTGCCGTCAATCCTTCAATAATCTTCTCTTGCAGGATGGCGTATATGACCATGACCGGAACGACGCTGTATACAATTCCCGCCGACATTTGAGCGTAGTTGATATTGTAGGCGTCCCGAAATCCGACCATACCGACCGGAAGTGTCTTGAGCGAATCCTCCGACAAGAAATAGTTAGCTAGCAAGAACTCGTTCCAATTGCCCAGGAAATTAACGATGAATACAGTTACTAAGGCTGGAACCGTTAATGGCATTATAATTTTAACAAATATCGAATGGGCCCTCAACCCGTCCACGACAGCAGCTTCCTCAATCTCTGTTGGCAACGAACGCATGAAAGCGGTCAGGATGACGATCGTAAACGGTATCGAGTTAGCCGTATAGGGAACTAGCAGCGCCCAGTGCGTATCAAGAAAGTTAAACTGCCGCATCAGATTGTAGATAGGAAGCAGCAATGCGTTGCCCGGTATGAGAATGCCGATCAGAATCAGCTGGAATAACCACGGGCTAAGCTTGTTGAACCTCATCCGCGTAATGGCAAAGGACGCCATCGATGCGATCAGAATCGTTGCGACCGAGGCGACAACGGCGATGTACAGACTGTTCAAAAAGTACGTGCTTATTTTGGCGTTGACCCAAGCATCCGCATAGTTGCTAAATTTGAATTCTGTCGGTAGCCCGAACGGATTGCTGGCAATTTCCACGTTGTTTGCTTTGACAGAAGAGAACAAAACAAAAAGAAACGGGAATAGAATAACGGCGAGATAGGCAAGCAATACGACGTGATTCATGCTGCTTTTAATTTTTTTGACCATCAGTATTCGATCCTTTCCGTTCTTTTTGCGACCAACAGCTGATACAACACGGTAATGATAAGCGTAAAGATAAAGATGAGCACGGCGATGCTGTTGCCGAAGCCGTATTTAAAGCTCTTGATGGAATGCTTCAACATATAGGTCGCCATCACGTCCGTTGCCCCGGATGGTCCGCCCTTCGTCATGACGAGCACGATATCAGCCGCTTTCATCGCGCCGGCCACGGACAACATGATGACGACGGAAATGATCGGCATAATGAGCGGAACCGTAATTTTCCTAGCCCGCTGCCACCCCGTTGCCCCGTCGATCATGGCTGCTTCGTCCAATTCCTTGGGAATCGAGATAATCGCCGCTAACACCATGACGATATAGAATCCCGTCCATTGCCATCCATTCGTGATTAATATCGATATCATTGCCCAACTGCGATCAGAAAGCCAGTAAATTTTATCTATGCCGAACAATCCCAAGAAGTTGTTCATCAATCCAATGTCTGGCTCATAAATAAATCCCCACAAAATACCTATAACCGCTGTAGACATGACCGAAGGGGCAAATACTGCCGTTTTGTATAAGCCTTTGAGCTTCTTGACATTAGCGATAAGAAGCGAAAACAAAATAATGATTGGAACCTGGATAAACACGGAAAACAAAATAAACAAGCCGTTATTTTTAACCGCTATCCAGAAATTCGGGTCGTTCATCGCCCGTGAGTAGTTAGCCAAGCCCGTGAATTTCACGACGTTGGAAATGCCGTTCCAGCTCGTAAAGCTATAATAGGTGGCATTAATTACGGGATATATAAAAAACAAAGTAAACAAAAACATCGTCGGAAGCAAAAATAAAATATAAGTGACTGGATTTCTTAGCGCTTTGTTCATCTCGTACCTCCATACTCCAGATAGTAGGCATCATGTCTCTATTTAAATTCAGCACCACCCGGCCATTTGCGAGTGGTGCTGAATCGGTTGAATCAGAGGCAATAGATTATTGAGCAGCGTCCGTTTCTTCATTGACTTGCTCTTGCACCTTTTGCATTGCTTCAAGCATCGCTTTTGGCTCTTTTACGCCTTCAATGACTTGTTGAATGCCGGTTCCAAGCTCTGTATTCACTTCGGCTTGCACCAGTGCGTCAAATGCAGGCCAAGTGTATTTCACTTCATTCATCCGCGCCAAAATTTCTTGCATCAACGGATGTTCGGCTACTTCTTTCATTTTGCTGTCTTCGATCTTCATCGAAGGAAGCATGCCGTCTTCTTTGAAGGATTGCAATTGAACATCTTCATTAAAGAAATTCTTAATGAACGATTTGATGGCTGCAAGCTTGCGCGGATCTTCCGCCGCTTTCGCAGAGAACGCATAACCGTTATTTGTATCCACCATGGAGCTTGTGCCCTCGCCCTCTTTCAGAGGAGGCATCAGGAAAAATCCGAACTTGTCTTTTGTATCTGCTCCCGCCGTCTTCTCATCCGTCAATGCGGAGTAAGCCCAAGAGCCGTCGTACATCATAATAGCTTCGTCCGTGAGAAGCTGATTGCGCTGATTGTTGTATTCCAAGCCGAGCTCGCCCTTCTTGAAGTAGCCTTTCTTCACCCAATCCTGATGCTTCGTCACGGCTTCCACCATTCTAGGGTCATCCCATTTCGATTCGCCTGTTTTGAACCCGTTCGTAAATTCCGCTCCGGCATAATAAGCCCACAGGTTATTCGTCGTCATCAACGGAACCCATGCATCCTTGGACGCTTGCGCAATCGGAACCTTGCCGTCCGCTTTGATTTTTTCGGCAATCTGCTCCATTTCAGCCAACGTCTTAGGCAGTTCTAACCCCTTCTCCGCGAAATACTTCTTGTTATAGAAGTAGCCTTCTATGGAGCCTCCTTTTGGCAACCCATAGATTTTCCCGTCGTGAGTCCATGGCGTCAATGAAACGAACTTGTCCTTGAGCCCCATCTCTTCCAGGATTGGCGTCAAATCGAGCACTAGTCCTTCTTTGGCAAATACTCCGACATCAGGGCTGCCGAATGCGTCGAAAATATCCGGTGGATTGCCCGCGGCCATTTCGCTTCTCAGTTTGTCCTTGCGATTCACTTCGCTCTCGACGCCGTCAAGCTTGATCGTCAGACCCGGATTTTCCGCTTCCGTGTTCTTCACGACAGCTTCCAAACGGCCGAAACGATTTTTGTTGGAGTCCCCAATTTCAATGTGGCGCATCTTCATTTCGAACGGCTCAACCTTCTCCTCCGCCGGTTTATCGTTTCCTGCCTGCGGGCTTGTTGTTTCTTGTTTGCTGCTGCAGGCCGCCAGCACAGTGGATGCGATAAACAGAAGAGATAACAGCATGACCAGGCTCTTTTTCATATTTTGACCTCCCCATAAGTAATTGAATAATTACTACGCTTTAATTATAGAATGACTTCCAGCCCTTGGTAAGGACGACAAATTCATAATTAGGGGATAAAATTCTCCAATCGCCGAAGTGAATTGTGCACGTTGACAAAAAAGCCATCGTTCTTGCGTCCAGCAAGGCATTTTACACATTCGGCATGCTCTAATAAATCGTATGCAACCTCTCTCCTTGATGGCGGGTTCTCCAAAAATCGTTTTTGCCCACTATCCCAACTATTCAGAAAATGAGCACAATATCGAATATTCCAAGCCAGTACCGGGCCGTTCATTTCGCAATCTGAGTTAATGGGAGAATGGACAAAAGAGCATTTCGAGACAAGGTCGCGGGAACCCGTGAGACAGTTTTGAGATGTGCGCACAGAGCAGAAGAGGCGCAGTTTAGCGCCCGCGTCTCACAGAACGTAAGCATTCCTAAAAAAAGACGGCCTGCTCTGTCGCAGACCGTCCGTTGCAAATTGCTATTATTTCTTCTTCGTATTGAGAGACTCTTGGTGAATTTCCAGGAAGCGCGGTAAATTCATGCCTTCCAGCGTCTGGATATAGGTGTCCCAATCCTTGTCGAGATCCGCATCGCCAATGACGAAGCGGGCCATCATCTCATCGACATAATCGTTAATCGTCTTGGACAAGTCTGACAGTTCGGCTGCCTGCTCGTCAGTGAAGAACAGCTGCGGCAGCGCCATGTCTGCGCTCGGTTTATACGGATCGTAATTTTGCTTTGTTTCATTATATAGGATGACTTCAAGGCTCGGCTTGCCGTCATTCGGTACTGCCGAGCTGAGGCGAAGCTCGTTCGAGCGGTACGTCGGCGCCGTCTGCTCCCAATGGACGTTCTGGATCTGCCCGTATTCCTTCAGCTTCGTCCACTTGGCCGGCTTGCCGTTGATGCCGATCTCGCCTTCCGTCGCCTCGCGCCACTCCTCGCCCGGACGTCCGATCGTCGTGCGCAGCGATACTTCCTCGTCATAGAAGCCATCCGCCCAGCGGAACGCCACGTCTGGATGCTTAGAGTTTTTCGTAATAAGGTAGGCTCCAAGCGAATAGCCAAATGGGTTATAAGCGGCATATTGTACACCGCTCGGACCTTTGAGTGCCGGAACAGTCACATAATCGAGCCAGCGTCCGCTCTCGCCAGCGATTTGTGTGAACACGCCCTGATGTCCGCCAAGCGCCGCTCCTAGAACGACGTCACCCGACGCTTCACCCAGCTTGAGCAGCTGATCGCTGTCCTGCGTGAACACCTGCGGATCGATAAGTCCCTCGCTATACAGCTTGTGCAAATATTTCAAGCCTTCGCGCCACTCCGGCTTATTGTAAGCAACCTCGACCTTGCCGTCCTGCACATACATATGAACGCGGGATTCGCTGAATGTCGAGTTGAAGACGAACGCATTCATAATAAATCCGTCGATGCTCGACAGCCATCCGCTTCCGCGTGGCGCACCGGATAGAACCACTTCATCCGCCTTGCCATTGCCGTTCGGATCCTTCTCCTTAAACGCTTTCAGGACGGTATAGAGCTCATCCGTCGTCGTCGGAACCTTCAAGCCGAGCTTATCAAGCCAAGGCTTGTATATCCACATCTTTTGTGCCATCGAGCAGTGGTAGCAATCGTTAATGCTTGGCAGCGCGTAGACGTTGCCGTCAGGAGCTGTAATCGCTGTTCCGAGCACTTCGTTATCGTCCAGAGCTTTCTTGAAATTGACGCTGTATTTATCGATAAAATCGTTCAAGGAAAGAAAGACGCCCTGCTTGCCGTAAATCATCTGCTGTGCCGGAGTGACGCCGAAAGACATGATGACGTCCGGATAATCTCCTGATGCGAGCATCAGATTCAGCTTTTCGCTCGCTGATTGCTGCGGCACAACAATCCATTCGACTTGCACATTCGTCTTCTCTTCGTACCACTTTGTAAATTCATTCGTTTCGAAGTTCTCTACCAAAGAGTTGGAAGGCACCATGACCTTAAGCGTCACTTTCTCCTTCACAATCGGAAACGTGCCCTTCTCCGTTACAATCGACTCGGTGTCCGCACCATTCTTCTCAGCTGCCCCTTTGTCGCCCCCGCCTGAACAGGCCGAGAGCAGGATCACTGTCATCATCATGACGCTCAACAAAAGCGCGCTCCATCGTTTCATCCGCATTCATACTCCCCCTATAAATGAATGGTTATTCATTCTGTGTGATCATCCTTTAATCGAGCCAATCATGATTCCTTTGACAAAATACTTCTGCACGAACGGATAAGCAGCGAGCAACGGCGCGGAGGATACGACGATTAATGAATATTTCAACAGCTCGCGCAAGCCTTGCCGGGCGGCTGCCGTCTGCACGTCACCGAGTGTCTCCTGACTTACCTGGTTCTGTATCAAGATGTCTCGCAGCACAAGCTGCAGCGGAAACAGCTTCTCCTTTTTCAAGAAGATGAGCGCATTAAAGTATTGGTTCCATTGATCGACACCGTAGAACAATGTAACAACCGCGATGATCGGTCCGGATAACGGAAGTACGATGCGCAGCAGGAACATGAAGTCATTGCATCCGTCCATCTGGGCGGATTCAAGCAGTTCCTTCGGAATGCTCGTTCGAAAATAAGTCATCATAATCATAACATTCCAGACAGACAACGCCGTCGGTATGACCATCGCCCAGATCGTATCCAGCATTCCGAGTTCTCGTACGAGCAGATACGACGGGATGAGCCCCCCGTTGAACATCATTGTGAATACGAACAGAAGCGTGAATGCGCGCCGACCTTTAAAGTCGCTGCGGGACAACGGATAGGCAGCGAGTATCGTGATGAATAAGCTCACGACCGTGCCGAGCGCCGTATAGATTATCGTGTTTTGCAATCCCGTCCATACCATGCGATGACGGAATACCGCTTGATATCCTTCCAGTGAGAAATCCACTGGCCACAGCCACACCTTGCCCGAAATAACGGCGCTGGACGAGCTGAACGAAGCGCTCAGCACATATAGGAGCGGATAGAGGACGATGATGAGAAACAAACCTAGCACGGCGTTGTTTACGATATGGAACAGGCGATCACCTTTGGCAGCGGATAACGTGTCCATGGTCTGCCTCCTTTCGCATCACCATAAGCTCTCCTGCCCCGTCTTGCGGGCGGTGTAGTTCACCGTTACGATAAGCACCAGCGAAATGGCCGACTTGAACAGTCCGATAGCCGTGGCGTAAGAAAAATTCATCGCTTGCGACAACAGGCCGATCTTGTACACGTACGTATCGATCACTTCGGATGTCTTCAGGTTGAGCGGGTTCTGCATCAAATAAATTTTTTCAAAACCGGTTTCAAGCAGTTGGCCCGTATTCAGAATGAGCAAAATCATAGCGATAGGCAAAATGGCCGGCATATCGATATGCCAGATCCGCTTTGTCCGTCCAGCGCCATCCAATACAGCCGCTTCATGAAGTGCAGGATCCACCGTTGAGAGCGCTGCCAAATAAATGATGCAGGAAAAGCCGATATGCTGCCATATGCCCGACCATACATAAATGGACTTGAAATATTTCATTTCGCCCATAAAATGTACCGGATCGATTCCGAACAAGCCGAACAACTGATTGATCATCCCGGTGCGCGGATCCATAAATTGCAGCAGCAATCCGACAAGGACGACGGTCGAAATAAAGTGCGGCGCGTAGCTGACCATTTGCACCGTATTTTTGAACCATCGGATGCGGACTGCGTTTAGACTGAGCGCAAGCAGCACCGGAAGCGGCGTACTGACGACAAGCGAGTAAATGCTGATGAACAGCGTATTCTCCATGATGCGCCAGAAATCATACGAATTGAAAAATCGCACGAAATGCTTCATTCCGACCCAATCGCTCGCCCACAAGCCCTTAACGACGTTATAATCTTTAAATGCAATTTGCGCGCCGACCATCGGCCCGTATTTAAAGATAACGACGTACAGAAGCGGGATGAGGAATAAAACGTACAACTGCCAGGAACGCTTCATATAAGCGCCCAACGCGATGGATGCTTTGCGGTCGCCACTGACTTCTGTTTCGGAAAGCGAACGCACTGTTTCTTGCTGTCGTTTTTCAGACAAGGACACACCTCCTGTTCCTCAGAATTTCGATCCACCTTTGATATTTGCTTTGGCACGATTTAATGATGGCGCTTACAATCAGCAGTGTTGCTCTGCTGAACGGAAGCGCTCACCGTGTTAATCGTGCCCCTATTGTATGACGTGGCCGAAACCCGAGGAAAGAAGCGATTTTCACAATTTATTCACTTTTTTGGATTGTGCATTATTCCCTTTTTATATGTTTAACATTTTTCGATATTCGCTAGCGCTCATGCCGTGTTTGCGCTTGAAAGCCCGGCTGAATGAGTTGAGTGAATTGTATCCGACCCGCTCTGCTATTGCCGTCACAGGCAGTCCTTGCTTAATCATCGTTTTGGCCGCTTCCAGTCGCAGTTCTTCCACATAATCAGAGAAATTGATGCCGCGCTGTTCTTTGAAGAAGGCAGAGACATACGCCTCGGACACGTGCAATTCATCGGCCACCGCCGTCAGAGAAAGTGAAGAATCGGCATAGTTCGCATGGATATATGCTGTCATATCTTCGAACAGCGTCTCGTTCCTGCTCCGCTTGCGTTCATGAACGAGGCGGCACATATGAACGAACTCTTGCTCGATTGAGTGGAACAGCTTGTGAAGATCCGTTCCTTTCTTCATTAGCTTCTGTTGGAATACCGTGTTCTCGACCAGCATCGCCGCATCTACCGTCTGCGACAGCTTCATAGCTGTCGAATATAAATCCATAAGCAGCCATTGCTTCATCATGCAGGACAGGTGCTGCTTCTCCCAATTCTCTATACGAGTCGTATGAAGCACCTGCAGCAGCTCTTCTTCATTGCCGCCGCGAACCGCATGGATGAGGCGCAGCTCGACATCCGGACTATACACGTACAAATCTTCACGTCCCGATTCTTGTTCATCCCACCATGTCCATGCCGACTCAGCATCTCGCTCGAATACCGACTGCAGTTGCTGAGCTTGCTCTAGCGAACGCGGCACATCAAGACGTCTCGACACCATTCCGCCAATCGTACAGATCGGAGTAACATGCGATTGCTTCAGCCGCTTGCACAGCTCGTGCAGCGTATGTTCAATCTCTTGCTTGAAGCGAGCAGCCTCATCCTCCCGCGCTGTCTGTCCCTCCGCATGCGTGTTATAGAAGAGCAGCGCGACTTGGTCCTGCTCGATATCGTGTACGTCACAAGGCACGCAGGCCATACCGAACGCTTCATCCATGACGACGAGCCGCTTCAGCTCCATCTCATGCAGGACGGATGTGCTCCAATCGTCTCCGTGCCAGCCAAGCTGCAGCAGCGCAACCGCGTAACGGGAGGCGTTCCGCTCCAGACCCGCATGCTCAAGCGAGGATTGCAGCTGCTGCTCCGTCGCATAGCCGCCGCGAAGCCATTTATCGAACACAGCCATGCGCGCATATTCCTGACGCTCAGTAAGCTTCTGATCGAGCGTCTTCGTCGTCTCGAGCATCTCAGCGAACGCGTCGCGTAAATAAGCGAATATATCCGATCGTTTGCCACGCAGCAGCATGCCCGGCTTCGCGAACGTGTGCACGTATGAGTAGAGCCGCTCCAGCGGACGGCTGTTCCGATGCGACAACCATAAGGCGAGCAGCACGATTACAGCTAATGATATTCCGACGAGCGTGAACGTCGTACGCTTGATGGCATACACGCTTTTCAGGACGTCGGCCGCTGGCTGCGCCGCAATATACGTCCAGCCGGTCTTCTCCGAAGTAATTTGCGAGACGAGCATATCCTGTCCATCCATGTCTGTGCGGTAATGCGAATTACTCATGGACATGGAGCGAGAGATCAACTTATTTATGGAATCCTCATTACCATTCCCGATTGAGCCGATCATTTCACCTTGCTGATCAATAATGCGAACTGTGCCGCCTTGCTTCACATCGATGCTATGCAGTATTTTCTCGATTTCTTTATGCGGAATAAGCGCAACGACGGCTCCTTGATAATATCCCGGGTAACCGAGCGACCGAACATACGTAACCATCTGCTCCTCCGTCTGCCTGTAGCGCACCGTCCTCATGCCGATAAAATCCTTCAAATGAAAGGTCTTTAGCATTTCCTGCTTCCATTGCTCAGCATCCCAATCTTTATACCGCAGCACATCACCGTAATAGGCGTCGATAGATTCCACCCGATGGGGTGAAATGACGAGCGAGCTGTTCTGAAAGATAACGAAATAATCCATCAAAAAACGGTTGCTGACGCTGTAATCGTCAAGCGCGCTGCGGGTCGCCATCACTTTGTACGTATTCGTGCCGGCAAATGGCTCCGACACCACTTGAAAGCCTTTGATTTTCGGATGATCGGCCACCTGTTGCACGATCGACTCCACTTCAGCGAACCGCGTTTCGAGCAAGGTCTGCGCTTGATTCAATGCTTTATCGTTCCGTTCCAGCACTTCCCGCTCCAGCACATCAATCGTCTCCCGGTAAGCAATCCATCCCGCAGTTAGCGTTAACATTAAGAAGAGCAAATAGGGCAGCAAAAAACGGATCCACAGCCTCCCCATCAGCTTTTTCGTCCAAATAGAGCGGAGACGCTCCTTTATGGAACCGCTTGCACGAATGGTTTGTTCGGATGATTTCGGCATGCAATAGGCCCCCATTCGGTTTTTTTGTTACTACCATACCAGAAAAAAACACAGCTGAACATAATGTGTGGCAATTTTTTAGATGGTTCCAATTGGATTGATGAAATTCGCTTGTACAATCTTTCATTTTTTTAAATTTTACCTTTGAAGCAAGCAAGATCCACTAGAGAATATACAGTAAAATGTTCGAATTGGGCGGTAAAAAGGCATCCGTTGCTTTTTTACTGGACACAATCCAATGCAAGCAGAAAGAACAACGCAAAAAGGGCACTACCTCTCTTGAGATAGTGCCCCGGCTCCTATTATTTTATAAGAGCAATCAATGCTTCGCCGCTTCCATGCGCCCCTGATCGATAAGTCGCTGTGCCCGTTCCACTTCTTCTGCTGTCGGTGAAGGCACGCCCTCGAGTGGATATTTCTCACCGAGATGCTCCCATTTGTATACGCCCATCTGGTGATATGGCAGGATGTCTACCTTCTCAACGCCTTGCAACGATCCGATGAAACGACCGAGCTCAAGCAAGTCCTCTTCCGCATCATTAATCGTCGGCACAAACACATGGCGAATCCACATTTTCTTCCCGTGATCCGATAACCAACGCGCCGTTTCCAGCGTCCGCGTATTCGGAACACCGGTGAGGGACATATGCTTCTCGTTGTTGATATGCTTAATGTCGAGCAGCACGAGATCCGTCAAATCATACAGGTCCGCAAGCTTTGTGACATCATTAACACCGTTCGTATCGAGTGTTGTATGCAAATCCCAACGTTCCTTCACTTGCCGGAACAGTTCCTTGACGAATGGCCCTTGCAGCGTCGGTTCGCCGCCAGACACCGTCAAGCCCCCTCCAGAGCTGCGGTAATACGGCAAATAGGATTCGATTTCGGACAACGCTTCTTCTATCGTCATTTCTTTTCCGTCATTCAAACTCCATGTATCGCGATTATGGCAATATTGGCATTTTAACGCACAGCCTTGCATGAATAATATGAAGCGAATTCCTGGCCCATCCACCGTGCCGAACGTTTCTACAGAATGTATGCGTCCAATCATCGTATCACGGTCCTTTCTCTATTGCTCTCCACGAGGTCATTCATACATATCAACATATGTCTAGTGAAAAAGCAAGAGGGGGCGCCCTCCCGGAAAACACCGCAAGGTGCGTTGCTCGGGTATGGCTGCTCCCCCTCCTTCATTATTCACATATGTTGCTGTCTTAATTCGGTTACATCGAACCGTGGAATGTACGGTTAATGACATCCATTTGTTGTTCGCGAGTCAGCTTGATGAAGTTAACCGCATAACCGGACACGCGAATCGTCAGCTGTGGATAGTTCTCTGGATGTTCCATCGCGTCGAGCAATTGCTCACGGTCGAATACGTTGACATTCAAGTGATGCGCTCCGCTGCCGAAGTATCCGTCCATCATCGACGTAAGATTGGATTTCCGAGCGTCAAGCTCTTTGCCCAATGCTTTCGGCACGATGGAGAAGGTGTTCGAAATGCCGTCCAAGCTATGCTCGTAAGGCAGCTTGGCTACCGAGCTGAGCGATGCGAGCGCGCCCTTCTTATCACGGCCGTGCATTGGGTTCGCACCAGGTGCGAACGGTTCGCCGGCTTTGCGTCCGTCAGGCGTTGTACCTGTTTTCTTGCCATATACAACGTTCGACGTAATGGTCAGAACCGATTGTGTCGGCAATGCGCCACGGTATGCTTTATGTTTGCGAATCATATTCATGAACGATTCAACCAACTCAATTGCAATACCGTCTACACGGTCATCATTGTTGCCGTAGCAAGGGTAGTCGCCTTCAATTTCGAAGTCAACCGCGATGCCTTGCTCGTTGCGGATTGGTTTGACTTTTGCGAATTTAATGGCGCTCAAGGAGTCAGCCGCTACCGAGAGTCCTGCAATACCGCAAGCCATCGTGCGCAGAATCTCACGGTCATGCAATGCCATTTCGATACGTTCATAGCTATATTTATCATGCATATAGTGAATGATGTTGAGCGTGTTCATGTACAGCTTCGCAAGCCAATCCATCATTTGCTTGAAACGTTTCACGACTTCGTCGTAATCAAGCACTTCGCTCGTAATCGCTGGCAGTTCTGGTCCGACTTGAGCGCCGGATTTTTCGTCTTTACCGCCGTTGATAGCGTACAGCAAGCATTTTGCCAAGTTAGCGCGAGCACCAAAGAACTGCATTTGCTTACCGATGCGCATTGCGGATACGCAGCAAGCGATACCGTAGTCATCACCGTAGAACGGACGCATCAGGTCATCATTTTCATATTGAATGGAGCTTGTTTCAATCGAAACCTTCGAGCAATATTTTTTGAACGATTCAGGCAATTTCGTGGACCACAGTACCGTCAAGTTTGGCTCTGGAGCTGGTCCCAAGTTATATAAGGTGTGCAGGAAACGGAAGCTGTTCTTCGTGACGCGAGTCGTTCCGTCCATTCCCATACCACCGATTGATTCTGTAACCCAAGTAGGGTCACCGCTGAACAATTCATTGTAGTCTGGTGTGCGCAAAAACTTAACGATACGCAGCTTCATGACGAAATGGTCAACTAGCTCTTGCGCTTCTTGTTCTGTCAAGTTGCCTTCTTTCAAGTCACGTTCAATGTAAATATCCAAGAAGGAAGATACGCGACCAAGGGACATCGCCGCACCATTCTGTTCTTTAACGGCTGCCAAGTAGCCAAAGTATACCCATTGGAACGCTTCTTGCGCGTTCACGGCTGGCTTGGAAATGTCGAAGCCGTGCATTTCTGCCAGTTGCTTCAATTCGCCGAGTGCGCGAATTTGTTCAGAGATTTCTTCGCGGTCGCGAATGGTATCAGCATCCATTGCGTCCACTTCAAGGTTTTTCAAATCTTGCTTCTTCTGTTGAACTAAGTAGTCAATACCGTACAATGCGATTCGGCGATAATCGCCGATGATGCGGCCGCGACCGTAAGCATCCGGCAAGCCCGTGATGATTCCGGCTTTGCGTGCTGCGCGCATTTCGGAAGTATATGCATCAAATACGCCTTGGTTATGCGTTTTGCGAATGTCTGTAAACATTTTAACAATTTCATCCGGCATTTTGAAGCCGTATGCTTCACAAGCGTCAATCATCATGCGAATGCCGCCGAATGGTTGAATGGAGCGGCGGAACGGAGCATCTGTCTGAACGCCGACCACTTTTTCTTTATCTTTATCCAAGTAGCCCGGTTGGTGCGATGTGATCGTCGAAGGAGTGTTTACATCGACATCCCATACGCCGCCGCGGTCGCGCTCTTCTTTAGTCAGACGGCTTACAACTTCCCACAGGTCCTTCGTGTTCTGAGTCGGGCCCGCGAGGAACGCCTCGTCTCCATGATAAGGCAAAATGTTGTCATCAAGGAAGTTAGGCACATCTACGTGTCTTTGCCATTTTCCCATTTTGAACCCACGCCATGGATCCATTGTTTTTACTTCAGTCATGTTCTTTTCAATCACCGACATCGTAATCCCTCCATACATTTGATTATCTGTATGTGCTGTAAACAATCCAGAACGCTCACACCTAGCAATATCATGTACATACCCATTCATTGTAATGCCTAATCTTACATTTTGTGACGTTTTTCACTTTAGAAGCTGCAATTATTTTTCTTTCGCTTTTTACTTCTCCAGCGAAGCGTCACTTCCTGCTAAGTGCGGCTGACAAAGAAAGAAATAATATGCTTCATTTTTGTCTTCCCTTGCTGTGATTTAATTGTACCTCTTTTCACGTACAGTTAATGTGATTTATATCACAATATAGTTGTCCTCCATGAAATTAATCACATTTAATTGTTCAATTTTAGTTGAAAACAATGTCCGTGTTTTCATAATGACAGACAATAGCAGCGAAGAGGGCTGGACTCTTCGCTGCTGTATAAAGGAAAGGTGGATTAGGCTGTCATGCTTTCAGTTGCTGCCTTCTTACTCGAACCGTCCGTAGAAGGCGTTGCGGTACACTTCCGCCAATTCCGTCACGAGCGGCAGCTTCGGATTCGCTGTCGTACATTGGTCTTCGAACGCGCGGTCTGCCAAGTAGTCTACGCGGGATTCGAAATCCTTCGCGTCGAAGCCGATGGCTTGGAACGATTCCGGAATGCCGAGCTCGCGGTTCATGTCGCGAATCGCCTTGATAAGGCTGTTCACGCCCTCTTCCGTCGTGCGGGCAGGCAATCCCAAGATGCGTGCGATTTCCGCGTAGCGCTCATCCGCCACGAAGTGGTCATATTTCGGGAACGAAGCGAACTTCGTCGGCTTCTTCGCATTGTAGCGAATGACGTGCGGCAGCAGAATGGCATTCGTGCGACCGTGTGCCGTATGATATTGCGCTCCCCATTTGTGCGCCAAGCTATGGTTGATGCCGAGGAAGGCATTCGCGAACGCCATACCGGCAAGTGTCGAAGCGTTGTGCATTTTTTCGCGTGCCTTCGGACATGCTTCATGATGAGATTTCACTAAATTCGCGAATACGAGCTGGATAGCTTTAATCGCCAAGCCATCGGTGTAATCGCTCGCCATAACGGACACGTACGCCTCAATCGCATGCGTAAGCACGTCCATACCGGTGTCGGCTACCGCAGTTTTCGGCAAGCTGTATACGAATTCCGGATCCACGATGGCTACGTCCGGCGTTAATTCATAGTCAGCCAGCGGATACTTCGTGTTTCCTTTTTCTTTATCCGTAATGACGGTAAACGAAGTCACTTCCGAACCCGTACCGGACGTGGTTGGAATGGCCACGAATTTCGCCTTTTTGCCGAGTCGCGGATATTTATAAGTCCGCTTGCGGATATCAAGGAACTTCTGCTTCAGGTTGTCGAATTCCGTATCCGGATATTCATAGAACAGCCACATGCCCTTCGCTGCGTCCATTGGCGATCCGCCGCCAAGTGCGATAATACAGTCTGGCTGGAAGCTCTGCATCATTTCCGTACCGCGTTCAACCGTCTTGGTGGACGGATCCGGCTCTACATCGGAGAACACTTCGATAACGACCGGATTGCGGCGTTGACGCAAGTAGTATTCCAATTTTTCCACATAGCCGAGCTTCACCATCATCGGGTCGGTAACAATCATGACGCGGCTGATGTCCGGCATTTTCGCCAAGTATTGGGTTGCCCCTTTTTCAAAGTAGATTTTATTTGGAACTTTAAACCACTGCATATTCACTGTACGCTTCGCCACCCGTTTAATATTGAGCAAGTTCACCGCCGTTACGTTCGAGGACGTCGAGTTGCGGCCGTAAGAACCGCAGCCGAGCGTCAAGGACGGAATGTTCGTGTTATACAGGTCCCCGATGGCGCCATGCGTGGATGGCGAGTTGACGAGAATGCGCCCGGTTTGCAAGCGGTCCGAGAACTTCGCAATAACGTCGTCATCGTTCGTGTGGACGACCGAAGAGTGGCCCATGCCGCCGAATTCAACGATTTCTGCAGCGCGGTCGATACCTTCCTGCGCCGTTTTCACCTTATAGCAGGCAAGCACGGGACTCAATTTCTCTGCGGACAGCGGATATTTCGGTCCGACACCTTCCAGCTCGGCCACGAGAATCTTCGTGTTGTCCGGCACATTGATGCCCGCCATCTCGGCAATCTTCGTCGCCGGCTGGCCGACAATTACTGGATTGACTGCACACGTTTCGGCTTTCATGGCACTGCCCTGCAGCTTGCCGATTTCCTCTTTGCTCAGGAAGTAGCAGCCTTGGGACTGCATCAGCTTCTTCGTCTGATTGAAAATTGGCTCTTCAATGATAACCGCCTGCTCGGATGCGCAAATCATCCCGTTGTCGAATGTTTTGGACAGAATCAGGTCAGTTACTGCTTGGTTCAGGTCTGCCGTCTTTTCAATGAAGCAAGGCACATTGCCGGGACCAACGCCAAGCGCCGGTTTGCCGCAGCTGTATGCGGAACGAACCATGCCCGCGCCGCCTGTTGCCAGGATGAGCGCTACCTCCGGGTGGTTCATGAGCGTGTTCGTCGCTTCCATCGACGGGAACTCGATCCATTGGATGCAATGTTCCGGTGCGCCATATTTCACAGCTGCATCATGCAAAATGCGAGCCGCTTCCGCGCTGCATTTCTGTGCCGAAGGGTGAAACCCGAAAATAATCGGGTTGCGCGTCTTAATCGAGATGAGCGCTTTGAACATCGTCGTCGATGTCGGATTCGTTACTGGCGTAATCCCCATCACGATACCGACTGGTTCGGCTATCTTCATGTAGGCGCCATTCGGATTGTCTTCAATAACGCCTACTGTTTTTTCATATTTAATGTGGTTAAAAATATACTCCGTAGCAAAGATGTTCTTCGTAATTTTGTCCTCGTATACGCCGCGGCCCGTTTCCTCCACAGCCATTTTCGCGAGATGCATATGTTTGTCTAAGCCTGCCAACGCCATTTGTTGAACCACTTTGTCGATTTGCTCCTGATCCATATCCATGAATGCTTCCTGCGCCTTCTTCGCGCGGTCAATCAGTTGCTGGATGTGCTTCTCGACATTTGCGGTTTGCTCTGTCTTTTTCTCTGTAGCTTTCACTTCTGGTTTCGTTGCCATTCTCTCCGCCTCCATTCAAGGACTAAGTGTGAACCTTAGACTTGGTTTCTCTCTTCATGTCTGTGTTTGGTCTGTTACGGCCTTATCCGAGGTTCATTTGCTTACTATTGATTGTGAATCATTTCACATATTCATTGTAACCGATGGTTTCAATTCGGTATGTGATCTACATCACAATGCAAACTTCTTTATGATTTCTTTTTTCTTCTTATAATTATGATGATGATCACGGCATTTTCGCAAAAATGTAACTAATTTTTAACCTAATTAAATTGACATCTTTCGTTGGAACCTCCATGATAGTATTATCGTATAAAATAGTGAAACTTGTCACATGGAATACCTTGGGTCATAATAACTAAAAATTGAAATAGACAAATTGGAGGAGAATGGAGTGACTAACATCATGGAACGATTTCAAGAGCCTTGTAACACATCGTGCTTCTCGGACCAAAATGTGGAGCGTTTAATCAGTGTAGCCAAAGACCGCACTTATCCAGATAGCTCTCACCTGTTCTGGGAAGGCGACGTCTCCGACAAGCTGTTCCTGCTGAAGAGCGGCCGTATTAAGATTACGAAATCGACGGATGAAGGGAAAGAGCTAATTCTATACATGTATCAAGCTGGCGACTTGGTCGGTCAGGTGGATCCGTTTCATAGCACGAAGCACAACTTCACGGCCGAAGTGGTCGAGGAAGCCGATGTCTGGCTAATCGAACAGAAGGATATTGAAATTCTAATATGCCAGCACTGTGATTTTTCCATTGATTTCATGAAATGGATGGGTATCCACCATCGTCTAACCCAGACAAAATTCCGCGACCTAATGATGTACGGCAAGCCGGGAGCGTTGTGCTCAACCTTGATCCGCCTCTCCAATACGTATGGCGAAGAACTGGAAGACGGCGGCATTCTCATCAACAAGAAGATTACACATACCGACCTGTCCAACATGATCGGAGCTACCCGCGAGAGTGTCAACCGCATGCTCAGCGACCTTCGCAAAAAAGGAGTAGTCGAGTACGAGAACGGCATGATCGTCATTCGCGAGCTCGAGCATTTACAGGAGATTTGCCACTGTGAGATGTGTCCGAAGGAGATATGCCGCATTTAATGGGCCACATTTATAAGTTCTGTATCCTTAGAAATGAAGAAGAGGGGCGTCAGCCCCCTCTTCTTTGATTTACCGATAACATTATGTGTCACAAAAATACAATCGTCGCTAGGCAGTAATGCGGAACACATGAGCAATAGGAGCTTTATCCCCGAGCGCAGATAACGGGAGAGTAATCGATACTCCATCCTCTACACGGTTGAATTCCAGCACCTCATTCGTTCCAACCAATTCCACTTTACCTACAGCGTCAGTGTATGGAATGAATACGTTTTCCTTAACAGGCGTATTGTCTGATGGGTACAAGTACGAGCAATATACCGTATCCCCTTTGCGGGTGAACGCACACTGCTTCGTGAAATACGGCGCACAAATTCTAGTGCCATAAACAGCCTCGCCGTAAGTCTTCATCCACGCGCCCATTTCCTTCATCCGGACAATAGCCCCTTCCGGCAGCCGTCCATCCGGCTGTGGACCGACGTTCAACGCAAGGTTTCCGCCTTTCGCCACGACTTCGAGCAAAATGTGCACGAGCTGCCGTGTCGGCTTGTACTTATCTTCATATCTGAAAGAGAACGACGTGCCCATCGTAATGCAACTTTCCCACGGAACATCCATCGGTCCTTCAGGGATCGTTTGCTCCGGCGTGATGATATTCTCGTACGGCCCGCCTACCGTCCGGTCGGCTGAAAGGAGCCACGGCTGTTGCTCGCGCGCACGATCGACGACTTCACCGAGGCGGATATCTTGCCATACTCTGCTGCCTTCTCTCACCCATCCAGCATCCAGCCACAGCACATCAATTCGACCGTATTTCGTCAATAATTCCATGATTTGCTCATGAGTGAATTGAACGAATTTTTCCCATAGCTCCGAATGCTCCTTAGGATTGTAAGACGGTCCGCGCCACGTCTTGTTTCCTCGTTCCATGTTAGGCGCCCAGTAATATGGAGTGTGCCAATCCGCTTTGGAGAAATACGTTGCAATCGCCAATCCTTTGTCACGGAACGCATCGAACAGATGCTTGCAAATGTCAGCATATTTGTGCGAGTGAAACGGCGTATCCGCTCCCGTACTCTTGTAATCAGTCGTTTTCGTATCCCACATGCAGAACCCATCATGGTGTTTCGTCGTAAAAATCAAATATTTGAATCCGCCTTCCGCCGCCAAGTCGGCCCATACGTCCGGTTGGAAACGGACCGGATTGAACGTCTTGTTCAGATCGAAATATTGCTGCTTCAGCTCTTCGCCATCCACATCCCAATCGATTCCGTCCCGGGACCACTCTGCATCCTCGTCGCTAAGCGCCCAAGATTCCACTACACCCAATTGGGAATACGTTCCCCAGTGCATCATGAAGCCAAGCTTCTGGTCTTTGAACCATTCCAGACGCTCTTGCAATTTCGGGTCTTCCGGTTTCACCCATTCGTCTTTCGCACTGAAGTTGTGCACGCCTTGTTCCACTACTTGCTCTTCCTGTTGTGCATCGTCATGTTGTGTCGCTTCACTCATTTGCTTGTAACCTCCCATTATGGAACTGA